>NZ_JBSGZP010000198.1:0-11120 GCF_053611065.1 Streptomyces sp. NPDC054840 | reverse complement strand
CCCTTCTACGCCGAAGGCGGCGGCCAGCTCGCCGACCAGGGCCGCATCAAGCTCGACTCCGGCGCCGTCATCGTCGTCCGCGACGTGCAGCAGCCGGTCCCCGGCGTCTCCGTGCACAAGGGCTCCGTCCAGGTCGGCGAGGTTACGGTGGGCGCCTCCGCGTACGCCGCCATCGACATCCACCGCCGCCGGGCCATCGCCCGCGCCCACTCGGCCACGCACCTGACCCACCAGGCGCTGCGTGACGCCCTCGGCCCGACGGCCGCCCAGGCCGGTTCCGAGAACAGCCCCGGCCGCTTCCGCTTCGACTTCGGTTCCCCGAACGCCGTCCCCGGCACGGTCCTCACCGACGTCGAGCAGAAGATCAACGACGTGCTGTCGCGCGAGCTCGACGTCACCGCCGAGATCATGAGCATCGACGAGGCCAAGAAGCAGGGCGCCATCGCCGAGTTCGGCGAGAAGTACGGCGAGCGCGTGCGCGTCGTGACCATCGGCGACTTCTCCAAGGAGCTGTGCGGCGGCACCCACGTCGGCAACACCTCCCAGCTGGGTCTGGTGAAGCTGCTCGGCGAGTCCTCCATCGGCTCCGGCGTGCGCCGCGTCGAGGCCCTGGTGGGCGTGGACGCGTACAACTTCCTCGCCAAGGAGCACACGGTCGTCGCCCAGCTCCAGGAGCTGGTCAAGGGCCGTCCGGAGGAACTGCCGGAGAAGATCGCCTCCATGCTCGGCAAGCTGAAGGACGCCGAGAAGGAGATCGAGAAGTTCCGCGCGGAGAAGGTCCTGCAGGCCGCCGCCGGTCTCGCCGAGAACGCCCAGGACATCCGTGGCGTCGCGCTCGTCGTCGGCCAGGTGCCGGACGGTACCGGTGCCGACGACCTGCGCAAGCTGGTCCTGGACGTCCGCGGCCGCATCCAGGGCGACCGCCCGGTCGTCGTGGCCCTGTTCACCGTGACCGGTGACCGCCCGCTGACCGTCATCGCCACCAACGAGGCCGCCCGCGAGCGCGGCCTCAAGGCGGGCGACCTGGTCCGGATGGCCGCCAAGACCCTCGGTGGCGGCGGTGGCGGCAAGCCGGACGTCGCCCAGGGCGGCGGCCAGAACCCGGCCGCCGTTCCGGAGGCCATCAGCGCCGTCGAGCGCCTCGTCGTCGAGACGGTCTGACGATGACTCTGCGCCGCGGCCGCCGGCTCGCCATCGACGTCGGTGACGCCCGCATCGGGGTCGCCTCGTGCGACCCCGACGGGGTCCTGGCCACACCGGTGGAGACCGTTCCGGGCCGGGACATCCCCTTCGCCCACCGGCGGCTGCGGCAGCTCGTCGAGGAGTACGAGCCCCTCGAAGTCGTGGTCGGCCTTCCCCGCTCGCTCAGCGGGCGGGAGGGGCCGGCCGCGGTCAAGGTGCGCGCCTTCGCGAACGAACTCGCCAAGGGCATCAAGCCCGTGACGGTCCGGCTGGTGGACGAGCGGATGACCACGGTCACCGCCGCACAGGGCCTGCGGGCCTCCGGCAAGAACGCCAAGAAGGGCCGGTCGGTCATCGACCAGGCAGCCGCTGTGGTGATCCTTCAGAACGCTCTTGAGACCGAACGGGTATCAGGTAATCCGCCTGGTGAGTGCGTCGAAGTGGTTGTCTGATCGCGATACGGTAACGTTCCGCGCGATGAGACGGCATTCGAACAGCCGTCGCCCACCGTCAAAGAGGCGGAACCGGGTGCCAAGGACGACGGAGTCCGTGGCCTCCGTCTCGCGGCTCTAGGGGACCGATGACTGAGTATGGCCGGGGCCGTGGCCCCGAACCCTGGCACCCTGAGGACCCCCTGTACGGGGACCCAGGGTGGACCGGGCACCAGACCCAGCAGGGCCAGGTGCCTTACGCCGGTGCCCCGCAGCAGCAGGAGTACCCACAGGAGCCGCAGTACCAGCAGCAGTACCCCCAGCAGCAGTACCAGCAGTACCCGGAGTACCAGCAGCCGCAGCCGCAGTATCCGCAGCAGCAGTACCCGCAGCAGGGGCAGTACCCGCAGCAGGCGCAGCAGCAGTACATGCAGGGCCAGTACCCGCAGCAGCAGTACGCCGAGCAGCCGCAGGGCTATGTCCAGCAGCCGCAGCCGCAGCCGCCGCAGCAGCAGCGCCCGCAGCAGCCGGTGTACGACAGCCAGGGCTGGGACACCGGGCAGGGCCAGTACACGGCGGCGGTGCAGACCGGCCCGTACGCCGGCGTGGACCCCTACACCCAGCAGCCCGTGGCGGGCTACCCCGGTGAGGCGCCCGACCGCTACAGCACGCAGGACGCCTACGCGCCGCCGCAGCCGCCGGGCCGGCGGCACCTGGAGCCGGAGCCCGTCGAGGAGCCGGAGCCTGCGGAGGAGCCGGAGGAGGGCCTGCTCACGGCCGGTGGAGGCCGTGACGGCGACGACGGCGACGACGACGGTGACGGCCGTCGAGGCGGCCGCTCCAAGGGCGGCAAGCCCAAGAAGCGCAGCGGCATGGCCTGCCTGGTCGCCGCGGTCGTCATCCTCGGCGTGGTCGGCGGTGGCGGCTACTACGGCTACAACTACATCAAGGCCAGGTTCGCCTCGGCCGAGGACTTCGCGGGCGACGGCACCGGCGAGATCGTCGAGGTCGAGATCCCCAAGGGTTCGGGCCTCATGCAGATGGGCCTGATCCTCAAGAAGGCGGGCGTCGTCGCCAGCGGGCAGGCGTTCGCCGACGCCGCGGCCAAGCTCCCTCCCGGCAAGGCCATCCAGGCCGGTGTCTACCCGCTCCGGAAGAAGATGTCGGCCGCGTCCGCGGTCGAGGTGATGAGCGACCCCTCGAAGCTGAACGTCATCACGGTCACCGAAGGCATGCGCAACTCCGCGGTGTACGCGGCCATCGACAAGAAGCTGGGCCAGCAGGAGGGCACCACCGCCGAGACGGCCAAGCGCGAGGTCAAGAACCTCGGCCTGCCGGCCTGGGCGAACACCGATCCGAAGCTCATCGACCCGCTCGAAGGCTTCCTGTACCCGGCGCGCTACGACCTCAGCAAGGACAGCACTCCCGACTCGCTGCTCAAGCAGATGGTCAAGAACGCGACCGACAAGTACGCGGAGCTGGGCATCGAGGGCAAGGCCAAGGAACTGGGCCTGGAGAATCCGCTCCAGGTGGTCACGGTCGCCAGCCTCGTCAACGCCGAGGGCAAGAACCACGACGACTTCCGGAAGATGGCCGAGGTGGTCTACAACCGCCTCAAGAAGACCAACGACATCACGAACCAGAAGCTCCAGTTCGACTCGACGTACAACTACGTCAAGAACCAGAGCGAGATCAACTTCAATCTGAAGGAAGCCCAGGCCTTCGACCACCCCTACAACACGCACTTCGTCAGGGGACTGCCCACCGGCCCGATCAACAACCCGGGCCTGGACGCCCTGACCGCTACGCTCAGCCCGGACCACGGCGGCTGGATGTTCTTCGTGTCGGTCGACGGCAACACGACGACCTTCACCAAGACCTACGAAGAGCACACGAAGCTGGCCAACGAGTTCCAGGAACGGCAGAAGCAGAAGAACGGCGGATAGCAGAACATGTCACGCATAAGGGCCGCGGTGTTGGGTTCGCCCATTGAGCACTCCCTCTCACCGGTGCTGCACCGCGCCGCTTATCAGGAGCTCGGCCTCGACGACTGGTCGTACGACCGCTTCGAGATCGACGAGGCCGCGCTCCCGCAGTTCGTGGCAGGGCTCGGCCCCGAGTGGGCCGGGCTGTCCCTGACCATGCCGCTCAAGCGGGCGATCATCCCGCTGCTGGACGACATCAGCGACACGGCCGCCTCCGTCGAGACGGTCAACACGGTCGTCTTCACCGAGGACGGCCGGCGCCTCGGCGACAACACCGACATCCCCGGCATCGTCGCCGCGCTCCACGAGCGCGGCGTCGAGAAGGTGCCCTCCGCCGCGATCCTCGGCGCCGGGGCCACCGCCTCCTCGGCGCTCGCCGCGCTCGCGCGGATCTGCTCCGGCGAGGTGACGGCGTACGTCCGCTCGGCGGCCCGCGCGGACGAGATGCGGCAGTGGGGCGAGCGGCTCGGTGTGCCCGTCCGCACGGCCGACTGGTCCGAGGCGGCCGCGGCACTGTCCGCGCCGCTGGTGATCGCGACCACCCCGGCCGGTACGACCGACGCCCTCGCGGCGTCCGTACCCGAAGGGGCGGGCACCCTCTTCGACGTCCTCTACGACCCCTGGCCGACCGTGCTGGCCGCTGCCTGGTCGCGGCAGGGCGGGCAGGTCGTCGGCGGACTCGACCTCCTCGTCCACCAGGCCGTGCTCCAGGTGGAGCGGATGACCGGCCGGGCCCCGGGCCCGCTCGCCGCCATGAGGGCCGCAGGAGAGCGGGCGATCGCCGCCCGTTAGGCTTTCCACCTGCTTATTCACAGGGGGGCGGCATGGACGGGGACAGCGCGGACCAGGTACTCGCGTCGAAGTGGGACCTCCCCTTCGTCGTCTTCACCATGGCCAGGGTGGCGTTCGGCGGCCTGCCCCTGTGGGCCAAGGCGCTCATCATCGGACTCTTCGGTTCCGTCATCCTCTGGTACGGGATCACCTGGCAGCGCGAGCGCGGCCGGCGGGCCCGCTGACGCCTCAGGCGTCCGACAGCTGGACCGAGGCCCGGTAAACCCCTCCGGACATGGGAGGATCGGGTGAGGCGGGTCCGGGCCGCGCACCCGATCGCGCCGTCGCTGTACCAGGCGCGAGCATGAGGAGCATCGTTGAGCAGGTTGCGTTGGCTGACCGCCGGGGAGTCCCACGGGCCGGCACTGGTGGCGACGCTGGAGGGCCTTCCCGCCGGCGTCCCCGTCACCACCGGGCTGGTGGCCGACCACTTGGCCCGGCGCCGGCTGGGTTACGGCCGCGGTGCCCGGATGAAGTTCGAGCAGGACGAGGTCACCTTCCTCGGTGGTGTCCGGCACGGGCTGTCGCAGGGTTCGCCGATCGCGGTCATGATCGGTAATACGGAGTGGCCCAAGTGGGAGACGGTGATGTCGGCCGATCCGGTCGACCCGTCGCTCCTCAAGGAGACCGGCCGTAACGCGGCGCTGACGCGCCCGCGGCCGGGTCACGCGGACCTGGCGGGGATGCAGAAGTACGGTTTCTCGGAGGCCCGTCCGATTCTGGAGCGTGCCAGCGCCCGTGAGACGGCTGCCCGGGTGGCGCTCGGTGCGGTCGCCCGGTCCTTCGTGAAGGAGGTCGCGGGCATCGAGATCGTCTCGCATGTGGTGGAACTGGCTTCCGCGAAGGCTCCGTACGGCGTGTACCCGACGCCTGCGGATGTGGAGAGGCTGGATGCCGATCCGGTGCGCTGTCTCGACGCGGACGCGAGCAAGGCGATGGTCGCGGAGATCGACCAGGCCCACAAGGACGGCGACACCCTGGGTGGTGTGGTGGAGGTGCTGGCGTACGGGGTGCCGGTGGGTCTGGGGTCGCATGTTCACTGGGACCGTCGTCTGGACGCGCGTCTGGCGGCTGCGCTGATGGGTATCCAGGCGATCAAGGGGGTCGAGGTCGGTGACGGTTTCGAGCTCGCGCGGGTGCCGGGTTCGAAGGCGCACGACGAGATCGTCGCGACGCCGGAGGGTCTGCGGCGTACGTCGGGGCGTTCGGGTGGTACGGAGGGTGGTCTGACGACGGGTGAGCTGTTGCGGGTGCGTGCGGCGATGAAGCCGATCGCGACGGTTCCGAAGGCCCTGGCGACCGTGGACGTGGTCACGGGTGAGGCGGCGGTGGCGCATCACCAGCGTTCGGACGTGTGTGCGGTGCCGGCTGCGGGCATCGTCGCGGAGGCGATGGTGGCGCTGGTGCTGGCCGATGCGGTCGTCGAGAAGTTCGGTGGTGACTCCGTTGCGGAGACCCGCCGCAATGTCCGGTCGTACCTCGACAACCTGCAGATCCGGTGACGGCCGGGCCACTGGTCGTCCTCGTCGGCCCGATGGGGTCCGGCAAGTCCACGGTGGGGGCGCTGCTCGCCGAACGGCTCGGCGTGCCCTACCGGGACACCGACGCCGACATCGTCTCGGCCCAGGGCCGGGAGATCTCCGACATCTTCGTCGACGAGGGCGAGCCGTACTTCCGTGACCTGGAGCGGCAGGCGGTCGCCGCCGCCGTCGCCGGGCACGCCGGTGTCCTCTCCCTCGGCGGCGGCGCCGTCCTCGACGCGACGACCCGCGAACTGCTCGCGGACCATGCCGTCGTCTACCTCTCGATGGACGTGGACGAGGCGGTCAGGCGGGTCGGGCTGAACACCGCGCGTCCGCTCCTGGCGGTCAACCCGCGCCGCCAGTGGCGCGAGCTGATGGACGCCCGCCGCCCCCTGTACACCGAAGTCGCGCGCGTCGTGGTGGCCACCGACGACCGCACCCCCGAAGAGGTCGCCCAGGCGGTCCTCGACGCTCTGGAGTTGAAGGACGTATGACAGACCAGGTGACGCGGATCCACGTCGGCGGCGGCGCCGGACACGACGCGTACGACGTGCTCGTCGGGCGGCAGCTGCTCGGCGAGCTCGGCTCCCTGATCGGCACCAAGGCCCAGCGGGTCGCCGTGATCCACCCCGAGGCGCTGGCCTCGACCGGTGAGGCGCTGCGCGACGACCTGGCCGAACAGGGCTACGAGGCGGTCGCCATCCAGGTGCCGAACGCCGAGGAGGCCAAGACGGTCGAGGTGGCCGCCTACTGCTGGAAGGCCCTCGGCCAGTCCGGCTTCACCCGCACCGATGTGATCGTCGGTGTCGGTGGGGGAGCCACCACCGACCTCGCCGGCTTCGTCGCGGCCACCTGGCTGCGCGGGGTGCGCTGGGTCGCCGTACCGACCACCGTCCTGGCGATGGTGGACGCGGCGGTCGGCGGCAAGACCGGCATCAACACCGCCGAGGGCAAGAACCTGGTCGGCGCCTTCCACCCGCCGGCCGGCGTGCTGTGCGACCTGGCGGCGCTGGACTCGCTGCCGGTCAACGACTACGTCAGCGGCCTCGCCGAGATCATCAAGGCCGGGTTCATCTCTGACCCGGCGATCCTCGACCTGATCGAGGAGGACCCGGCGGCGGCCCGTACGCCCGAGGGCCCGCACACCGCCGAGCTCATCGTCCGCTCCATCCAGGTCAAGGCCGACGTGGTCTCCAGCGACCTCAAGGAGTCGGGACTCCGCGAGATCCTCAACTACGGTCACACCCTCGCGCACGCCATCGAGAAGAACGAGCGCTACAAGTGGCGGCACGGCGCGGCCGTGTCCGTCGGCATGGTCTTCGCCGCCGAACTCGGCCGGCTCGCGGGCCGGCTCGACGACGCGACGGCCGACCGGCACAAGGCGGTCCTCGCCTCGGTCGGGCTGCCGCTGACCTACCGCGGCGACCAGTGGTCCAAGCTGCTCCAGACCATGCAGGTCGACAAGAAGTCCCGCGGGAACCTGCTGCGCTTCATCGTCCTCGACGGGCTGGCCAAGCCGACCGTCCTGGAGGGTCCCGACCCGGCGCACCTGGTGGCCGCCTACGGCGAGGTGTCGGCGTGAGCCGCCGCGTCCTCGTGCTGAACGGCCCGAACCTGGGACGGCTCGGCTCGCGCGAGCCCGATGTGTACGGGGCCACCTCGTACACCGGACTGGTGGAGAGCTGCCGCTCGCTGGGCGAGGAGCTCGGCTTCGACGTCGAGGTCCGCGAGACCAACGACGAGGGCGAGCTGATCCGCTGGCTGCACGAGGCGGCCGACGGGAAGATCCCCGTGGTCATCAACCCGGGGGCCTTCACCCACTACTCGTACGGCATGCGGGACGCGGCCGCGCAGCGCACGGCGCCGCTGATCGAGGTGCACATCTCGAACCCGTACGCGCGCGAGGAGTTCCGCCACACGTCGGTCATCGCCGCCGTGGCGACCGGAACGGTGGCGGGCTTCGGCATCGGTTCGTACCGACTGGCGCTGCGGGCACTGGCGGACGAGATCTCCGCCTGACACTCTGCCTGACGGCGCTGGTGGACGGTCGGGCCCCGGCAGTCATATAACGTTCTCGCATCAGTCGCTTGAACGAGACGGAGTGGCAGCGGATGCAGCACGGAGTGGGGGGCGGGGGCGCGGGCCGGTGGCAGCCGGGATCGCGCCCGTCGGCGCCCCCGCAGCCGCCGATACCCCCGGCGCACGGCTGGCCGGGTTCACCCCCGCCGCAGTCTCCACCTCAGCAGCCCCACCAGCCCCATCAGCAGCAGCCGTCGTATCCCTCGCAGCCGGTGCCCGCCGTGCCGGAGGCCACCGGGCACATCCCGCTGCCTCCCGCCGTGCCCGGCACCGGCGGGGCCGTCCTGGCCGTACTGCTGATCGGCCCGGCCGGCGCCGGTAAGACCACGGTTGCCCGGCACTGGGCCGCCGGCCGGCCCGTGCCGACCGCCCACGTCAGCCTGGACGACGTCCGCGAATGGGTCTGCTCCGGCTTCGCGGACCCCCAGGCGGGCTGGAACGAGCACTCCGAGGCCCAGTACCGGCTCGCCCGCCGTACCTGCGGCTTCGCCGCCCGCAACTACCTGGCGAACGGCATCTCCTGCATCCTGGACGACGCCGTCTTCCCCGACCGGCCCGTGGTCGGACTGGGCGGCTGGAAGCGGCACGTGGGCCCCACGCTGCTGCCCGTGGTACTGCTGCCCGGCCTGGAGATCGTCCTGGAGCGCAACGCGGCCCGCTCCGGCAACCGCCGGCTCTCCGACGAGGAGGTCGCGCGGATCCACGGCCGGATGGCCGGATGGTACGGCTCCGGACTGCCGATCATCGACAACTCCCACCTCGACGTCGAAGGCACCGCCCGCGCCCTCGACGAGGCCCTGGCCCGCGCCCTGTCCGCCCCTGGCGGCCGGCCCGGCCAGTAGGGGCTCTCCGCGCGCCGGGGTCCGTCCGGACCCGCTCGCCGGGCCGGATCGGCGGGGCGATCGTACGCTCGAAGACATGTCAGACGTGTACGCCGCCCGCCGGGACCTGCTTCGCGACCGATGCGCCGCCGCGGGGAACGCCGCCGCACTGATCACGCGTCCGGCGAACGTCCGCTACCTCTCCGGGGCGTCCCCGCTCGGCGCGGCGCTGCTCGTCGGGCCCACCGAGGACAGGCTCTTCTGCGCCGGAGCGCCCACCGGCGAGGCCGACGAGGGCCGCCTCGACGAGCACCTGAACGCCTCCGTCCTGGGCAGACCCGGCGGTGACCCGGCCGTCGCGGCCGCCGATCTGGCCGCCTCGCTACGAGCCGACTCGCTCGCCGTGGAGGAACACCACCTCACCGTCGGCAGGCACCGGGCCCTGCGCTCCGTCGCGCCCACACTGCGCCTCACCGACCTCGGCACCGCCGTCGAGCAGCAGCGCCTCGTCAAGGACGAGGAGGAGATCGCCTGCCTGCGGATCGCCGCGGAGATCGCCGACCAGGCCCTCGGGGAGCTGCTGGAGTCCATCCTCGTCGGGCGCACCGAGCGGCACCTCGCCCTGGAGCTGGAGCGCAGGCTCGTCGACCACGGGGCGGACGGCCCGGCCTTCCCGACCTCCGTCGGCACCGGCCCGCACTCCGGTTGCTCCCGGCACCGGCCCTCCGACCGCAGGGTGGAGGAGGGCGACTTCCTCACGGTCTGTCTGGGCGCCAACTACCGCGGCTACCGGTGCGAGATCGGCCGGACCTTCGTGATCGGCACCAGCCCGGCCGACTGGCAGATCGAGCTGTACGACCTCGTCTTCACCGCCCAGCGCGCCGGACGCGAGGCCCTGCTGCCCGGGGCGGCGTACCGGGACGTGGACCATGCCGCACGGTCGGTCCTGGACTCCGCGGGCCACTCGGAAGCCCTCGCTCCGTGGACCGGACACGGTGTGGGCCTCGAAATCGACGAGGACCCGCAGCTTGCACCTACGGCAATGGGTAAACTGGACGCTTGCGTGCCGGTCACCGTCGAACCGGGGGTTCACCTCCCGGGCCGGGGAGGTGTCCGGATCGATGACACGCTCGTCGTACGCCCCGAGGCGGACGGCGGTCCCGAGCTACTCACCATTACGACCAAGGAGCTGCTCGCGCTCTAGCCGGCTCTGCCGGCTGTGCGCGCACCCGTGGTCTTCCAGTGCAGGAGATTCCGCAACCGTGGCTTCCACGAACGACCTCAAGAACGGCATGGTGCTGAAGCTCGACGGGGGCCAGCTCTGGTCCGTCGTCGAGTTCCAGCACGTCAAGCCCGGCAAGGGCCCGGCCTTCGTGCGTACCAAGCTGAAGAGCGTGATGTCCGGCAAGGTCGTCGACAAGACGTTCAACGCCGGTACCAAGGTCGAGACGGCCACCATCGACCGCCGTGACATGCAGTTCTCGTACATGGACGGCGAGTACTTCGTCTTCATGGACATGTCCACCTTCGACCAGCTGATGGTGGACAAGAAGGCCGTCGGTGACGCCGCCAACTTCCTGATCGAGGGCTTCACCGCCTCTGTCGCCCAGCACGAGGGCGAGGTGCTCTACGTCGAGCTCCCGGCCGCGGTCGAGCTCAAGATCGAGCACACCGACCCGGGCGTGCAGGGTGACCGCTCCACCGGCGGCACCAAGCCCGCCACCCTGGAGACCGGCTACGAGATCCAGGTCCCGCTCTTCGTCACCACCGGCGAGACGGTCAAGGTCGACACCCGCACCAGCGACTACCTCGGCCGGAAGAGCGGCAACTAACCCGTGGCTGCTCGGAGCAATGCGCGCAAGCGCGCCTTCCAGATCCTCTTCGAGGCGGACCAGCGCGACGTACCCGTGCGCGAGGTTCTCGCGGACTGGATCCGCCACGCACGGTCGGACGACCGGCAGCCGCCGGTCAGCGCCTTCACGATGGACCTCGTCGAGGGTTACGCCGACAAGGTGAACCGCATCGACGATCTGATCATCACCTACGCCGTGGACTGGGACCTCGACCGCATGCCGGTCGCGGACCGGAACATCCTGCGGCTCGGTGCCTACGAGCTGATCTGGGCGGACGACACCCCGGACGCCGTGGCGATCGACGAGGCCGTCCAGCTGGCCAAGGAGTTCTCGACGGACGAGTCCCCCTCGTTCGTGAACGGGCTGCTGGCCCGCTTCAAGGACCTGAAGCCGAGCCTGCGGCGCAGCGAGAGCT
>NZ_JBSGZP010000197.1:0-11134 GCF_053611065.1 Streptomyces sp. NPDC054840 | reverse complement strand
TATAAACCTCCCGGCCCGCCACCCAAATCCATGCTTCGGAGGTACCCGTGACGACGCATCACACGCTGCACGACCTGACCCGGTCAACCGTGCCGCTGGCTCCGCCCGGACCGGCCGCCGCTCCACTTGGGAGGGGCGGTGCTCCGGCTCCGCACCGGAGGGGGGAAGATGCCGGGATGAACGAGACGCTGACGGGTGACCAGACCATGGGCCAGGGGGTGGCCGTGGCCGGGGCCACTCCGGTGACGACCGGGGCCGCTCCGGCCACACGGCCGGGCGCTCCGGCCCGACCGGAGGCCGCTCCGCCCCCGCCGCGCAAGGGCGGCCCGGGTCGGCCGGGGGTGCCCGGCCAGAAGGTGGCCGTGGCCCCGGCCACCGGCCAGGCGGCCCCGGCCGCGGTGGCCGCCCCCCAGGCCGGGAACACGGTGGCTCGCCGCGGTGCCCGATGGCTCGCGGCGGCGGCCCTGATCGGCATGATCCCGGTCACGATCATCGGGTTCGCCGCCTCGTACAGCACCCTGGCCGAGATGGCTGAGGCGGCCGGGTTCGCCCCGTGGCTGGCACCGTGGATCCCCGTCGGCATCGACGGCGCGATCATCGGATTCCTCGCGCTGGACCTCTACCTGACGGGCCGCCGTATCCCATGGCCGCTCCTGCGGTTCGGCGCCCACGCCATGACCGCCGCCACCGTGGTCATCAACGCCGCCGGCGGCACCGTCGTGAACGCGGCCGCCGAAGGCGCGCAGGTGGCAGGCCCCGTCCGCGTCCTGTGGCACGCCCTGATGCCGGTCCTGTTCGTCGTCGGGGTGGAGGGCGCTCGCCGCCTGATCGTCCACGCCGCGCAGCTCGAGGACGGCACAGCCAGCGATCGGGTCCCGCTGCACCGATGGGTCCTCTCCCCGATCCGGACGAGCCGGCTCTACCGGCGGATGCGGCTGGCCGTGGTGCGCAGCTACCCGGAGATGGTGGAACGTGAACAGGCGCTGGAGGGATACCGGGTGTGGCTCACCCAGGAGCTGGACGGGGACCTGTCGAAGGCGACCGAGGTGCAGCTGCTGCCAATGACGATGGCACCCCGCGGCTACACCGTGGAGGAGGCCCTGGCCCTCCCGGCGAAGTGGAAGGCCGAGGCGGCGGAGCGGGCCCGCGCCGAGGCGGAGCGCGAGCGCGTGGAGGCGGAGCGGCTGCGCCGTCAGGCCAAGGAAGACCGGCTGCGGGAGCTGGAGGACGTCTCCGACATCAAGGTCGCCGAGCACCAGCAGGCGGTCCGGACGGAGACTGCGGCCGCGAACGCGGAGGCCGCGAAGGCGGAGGCGGAGTCGGCCGCGCAGGCGGCCAAGGTGGCGGCGGAGCACCGCCGCAGGGCGGCGGAGCGGCAGTCCCTGGCGGAGGCCGAGGCGCTCGAATCGGCCGAGGCGGCGGCCGCTCGCAGGAAGGCGTCCGAAGACAAGGCGGAGGCGGAGCGGGCCGAGGCGGAGGCGGAGCAACAGCGCGCGGAGAAGGAGAAGGCAGCGGCCGAGGTGGCACGGCAGCGGGCGGCGGCCGCGCGTCACGCGGAGACCGAGGCGCGGGCCAACGCCGACAAGCAGGCTGCCGAGCGGGCTGCCGCCGAGGCCGAGCGGGCGGCCGAGGCTGCCCGGTACGAGACGGCCATGGTCGAGGCGCGCGCTCAGCAGGCCGAGGACTATGCCCGGCTGACCCCGCGTGAGCGCTCCGAGCGGCAGGTGGCCCGGATGATCCTTGCCGCCGGGGGGGACCCTGAGGCGGTACCCCTCAGCACGATCATGGACGTGCTGAACGTGAAGCAGACCGCCGCCGGCGACATCCGGAAGGCGGCCGTGGACAAGCTGGACGACGGCTACCGGCCGACCAAGCTGGAGACCCTGCTGGACGCCCGGGCCTGACCCGGCGCACGGCGGCGAGGCGGCACCGAACGCAGTTGGCGCCCACCGTCGTCCACCGCGTCAGGTCTGCCCGCCCCACCACCGCTTGCGGGTCTCGGACTCCGCCTCGCCCGGGTCGCCCTGGGCCTGGCCGGGCACAGCCGGGCCGCCCGGCGGGGCGAGCGCAGGCCGCTCCGGGGCGGGAGCCAGGGCTGCCACCGCCCGCTGCAGATCCGCAATGTGCTCACCGCGCGCCACGAGCTCGCGGCGCAGGTGCTCGGCCTCGGCCTCCGCCAGCTTCTGCCCGTACCGGGCCTCGGCCAGCGCAAGGGCGTGCTCCGCGTTCAACCGAGCCAGCTCCGCCCGCAGAACGGCCGCGTCCTGACCCTCGCCGTCGGACGGAGCGGCAGGGCCGGCGGGAGCCGGGGCGGCATGGTCCGGCGGCGTGGGTGCGTTGAGTCGGAAGCCTGCGGCCAGCAGGTCGTCCACCGGGACCATCCAGCCGCGCTTCGGGTCCTCGAAGGAACCGGGCAGGTCACCCGCCTCACGGCGGCGGCGGATCGTGGAGCGGCTGACGCCGCACGCGGCGGCGGCCTCCCGCTGGGTCAGCATCGGGCGCGTCATGTGCACATCCTCTCCGGCCACGCCGCCCCCTGACACCACCACCCCCACCCCGCCTGTCGGACCGGCCGCGAAACTGTCCCGCAGGTGGGCTGCTGATCCACTCCCAGGCACCGCTTGCCGGGGACAGGGCAGCAAATGAAACGCACAGGCCCAGGAGCGGCGGAGCCCAGCACCGCCACACCGCCATCCGCCCAGGCGGAGAGGGACATGCCCCTCTCGCCCCGATGGGGTCAGCTGAACAGGGCCACCCACAGCTGGGCGGTGCTGTCGTGACTGCTGACGGAGGCAAGGAGGGTTCCGTCGGGGGAGAACGCCACCGAGGAGACGGCCCCGGTGTGTCCGGTGAGGGGAGCACAGACGGGTCGACGGCTGCTGGGGTCCCACAGCCGGACGGTCTCGTCGGCGCCGGCGGTGGCGAGGAGGCGGCCGTCGGGAGAGAACGCCACCGCGAAGACGGTGTCGGCGTGTCCGGTGAGGGGGTCGCCGATGGGCTGGCGGGTGACCGGATCCCACAACCGAACCGTGCCATCCCTGCCAGCGGTGGCGAGGAGGCGGCCGTCGGGGGAGAACGCCACCGCGTAGACGGTGCCGGTGTGTCCGGTGAAGGGGTCGCCGATGGGCCGGCGGGTGACCGGATCCCACAACCGGACGAGGCCCACACCGTCAGCGGTGGCGAGGAGGCGGCCGTCGGGGGAGAACGCCACCGCGTACGCCGTGCCAGCGTGTCCGGTGAGGGGGTCGCCGACGGTCCGGCGGGTGACCGGATCCCACAGCCGAACCGTGCCATCCCTGCCAGCGGTGGCGAGGAGGCGGCCGTCGGGGGAGAACGCCACCGCGAAGACGGTGTCGGCGTGTCCGGTGAGGGGGTCGCCGACGGTCCCGCCGATGACCGGATCCCACAACCGAACCGTGCCATCCCTGCCGGCGGTGACGAGGACGGTGCCGTCAGGAGAAAAGGCTACAGCGGTGGCCGGGCTGCCAGTTTCGAGAGCAGGCAGCATCACAGGATGCCCCCGGCGTACGGCGTGCAACACGGCCCGCTCCGCGAGTGAAACAGTCGGTAACACTGGCAGTGGCCGCACTTCATGCTCGTACAGCCGTACCCTGCCAGCAAGGTCGGCGGTGACAAGAAGGCGGCCGTCGGGGGAGAACGCCACCGCGTAGACCGTGCTGGTGTGGCCGGTGAGGGGTTCGCCGACGGGATGGCGGGTCACCGGGTCCCACAATCGGACAGTCTGGTCTCTGCCGGCGGTGGCGAGGAGGCGGCCGTCGGGGGAGAACGCCACCGCGTAGACCGTGCTGGTGTGGCCGGTGAGGGGTTCGCCGACGGGATGGCGGGTCATTACCGGGTCCCACAATCGGACCGTGCCGTCGACGCCGGCGGTGGCGAGGAGGCGGCCGTCGGGGGAGAACGCCACCGCAGAGACCGCGCTGGTGTGGTCGCCCACGGGCCGGCCGGTGACCAGATCCCACACCCGAATGGCGCCGTCTCTGCCGGCGGTGGCGAGGAGGCGGCCGTCGGGGGAGAACGCCACCACGGAGACCATGCCGGTGTGCCCGGTGAGGGGGTTACCGCCGGGTCGGCCGGTGACCAGATCCCACACCCGAATGGCGCCGTCTCTGCCGGCGGTGGCGAGGAGGCGGCCGTCGGGGGAGAACGCCACCGCGGAGACCGCGGCGTTGTGTCCGGTGAAGGGGTCGCCCACGGGCCGGCCGGTGACCGCGTCCCACACCCGAACGAGGCCGCTGCTGTCGGCAGCGCCGAGAAGACAGCCGTCGGGAGAGAACGCCACTGCGGAGACCGCCATGCCGTGGTCGAAGGAGGATCGGTACCTGACCTTCGGCCCAGGTTCCAGCGAGTCCAGGACGGGGACGGGCAGCTCCAGCTCTCTGCCAGTCGGATCGGTCACGGAAGGAGCCAGTGATTCCTCGCTCTGAATGATCTGGATGTCGGAACCGTGCGATGACAGTGCTGCGGCTTTCCGGCGGCGTACCTGCTTCGCCGTGGCGATGCCCGTCCATCGTTCGTGCCACTCGTCCAACTCGGGATCCCCGTACGCCGGCGGATCACAATCTCTGCCGAACCTGTCCCACGACAAAAGGGTCCGCACAAGCCACATCAACTTGTCCTGACCCAGAAATCTGCCGCCGAAGGCGGTGCTCTGCGTAGCGGGCGGCAAGGACACCTTCTCGTCGGCGAACAGCTTCTTGGCACGGGCTTCGATCACCCTCAACGACGGATCACCCCGCTGCACCTTCAGGCGCCTCAGACACTGCGCCTGCTCCTGCAACAGCTCCTCGTACGTCCCCACGCCGCCCGCCGCCCCGCTCTGCTCCGCCATCCCCGCCAACCCCCACTGCTCTGTGGCAAGCCACGCTAGAGGCCCTGGGGCGGGACAACACCGAACTTTCCGGAACAACCCCGAACAGTGATGAGCGAGCGAAGGCCGTTCGGTCACACACGGCCGCTGTACGGCGATGCCAGACAGCTGATCAGGATTCTCCAACGTTGT
Source organism: Streptomyces sp. NPDC054840 (assembly GCF_053611065.1). NCBI lineage: Bacteria > Bacillati > Actinomycetota > Actinomycetes > Kitasatosporales > Streptomycetaceae > Streptomyces > Streptomyces sp. NPDC054840. The sequence goes on along the minus strand of NZ_JBSGZP010000197.1, from coordinate 6,114 downwards.
TCGACATGCCCAGTTCACAGCCCCGAGGGCCGCACATTCTATGCATGACCACACATCAGAACCCGCAGTCCCCCGCCGCGCCACCGCACGAGTCCAACACCCAGCCGTTTCTGTCCCTGCACACCACCGTCGTACTGCTCACCGCCCTCGTGATCGGCTTGGTCATCGGCGGCCTTACCTTCCTCACAGGAGCTTCCGCAGCCGCCGCCGTCATTGCCGGACTGACCAGCGCCGGCGCCAGCACCACCGTCCTGCGCAGCCTCATCCGATAAAGGTCGGTCGTCGTCGCCTCAGCCCTCGCAGGCGCGCTCGACGACCTTGCTCCGCCGTGGTCCACCTCCACGTGGACCAGATCGTGATCCGCCGCCCCGCACCCCAGAACTGACCACCGTCAGCAGCACAACCAGGCGCCCGGGACCACCCTCTACGAGCGGCGGGCCGGGGCCTTTTGTACGAGGGGGCGTGGGCATAGAGGTCCGGCCCCGCCCCGGATCCACGCGGTCGGGCTGCACTGCCGGGCAGCCGACAGAAGCAAGCCGGAAAGGAACCATGTAAGTGAACGCCAACCTGTCCGTCCCCGGGGGAGGCGACGGCCCGCGCCTGTCCGTGCCGCTCCTGTGGTGGCCCGCCGACGGCGCGGGCCGCACAGAACGACGCGTGGACGAGCCCTCCGGGAGCACCCATGCCCTGGCCAGGCCGGAGTCCCATGTCCACGCGAAGGAACGTCGGAGCACCAGCTCACCATGACGCTCACCTCGCCGGACCCGAGACCGGCGAGCACGACAGCCTCACCCATCACGCGGAACGCCAGCACGTATAGACCCACCCCAAGACCGCTGGCACCACGGCCCTCGGAATGCCCGTTCCTCCCGGCGCGCCCCGTCCCACACCGCCAGGGGCCTACCGCATTGCACCGCCCGGAAGTTGAATTCCGATCGGGCACGCGTACCGCCCAACCGAGAACCGGAGCACCATGCCTCGGTAGTCTTCGGCCGTAAAACCCTCAGGCGGAAGGAAGAAACATGGGCACGCGGATCGCCTCTTACAGTGAGAAGGGAGGAGTTGGGAAGTCGGCGACTGCCGCTGGCCTGGTTGCTGCGGCCAGAAGGCGCCGCCTCACCGGCACCCCTGGCGCTGTGGTCGCCGCCGACCTCGACCCGCGAGGCACCCTGACGGCAGAGCTCGGCATCAAGGCACCCGACTTCACCATGAACGACCTGCTCGCGATGGATCCGAAGGGCGAGCGCGGGCTGGCTACCGAGGCTCTGACCGACGCCTCCGAGGACTGGTCCGGCGTCCGAGTCATCGCAGCCGAGCGTGCCCTCGCCAACCGCGAGGCTGACCAGTCCACTGGTTTCGAGTTCCGGCTCCGCCACGCCCTCGAAGGAGTCCTGGACGAAGACGACGACCTCATCTTCGACCTGCCTCCACGTGCCGGCGGCAAGCTCGTCACCGCCGCGCTCCTCGCCGCGACCCATGTTGTCATCCCCGCAACCCTCAACGAGGACGGCCGAATCGGCGCGAAGGAGGCGATGGAAACCATCGCGATCATCCGCGACAGTTACGGCTACGACCTCAAGGTCGTCGCCATCGTCCCCTCTATCGTCCCGGGCGGAAGGACCACCCTCGCGGACGCCATAGGGAAACATCTCGCCGACACCTACGGAGACCTCTACCGCGACGACCTCGCCATCCCCCGGCACACCCTCCGCGAGCAGACCCGCTACGCCTGCGTTCCGGTGACCAGCCAGACCGGCAGGGAAGCCTCGGCCCTCGCCCACGCCTACGACGGCATTCTCACCGCAGCAGGAGCCACCAAGTGAGCAGCAAGCTCGTCAAGGCCGGAAACGCCCGGATCGAGGAGGAGCGCAAGAACAAGCTCGCCAAAGCCCCCGACGCCCACCTCGATCCAGCGGTCCCCGCCGAACGCCAGCACGCCCCCATCACCATGGCTGGCTTCCCTGACATCTCCAACACGGAGATGGCCGCGTTCGACCCCAGCGACATCCAAGGGACTCCCGCCGAGCGGATCCAGCAGTTCGACGCGCTCCTCGAAAAGGAGGGGGCTCGTGCCGTCCGCTTCAAGGTCCGGTACGACATGGTCCTCGGGCTGATCCTCGCCGAGGTCAACAAGACCGAGATCTACACCGCACACCACCAGACCTTCGAGGAATACGCCGAGACCCGCGGCGTCTCCCGCCCCCGCGCCTACGCCCTCATCGACGCCGCACCCGTCCTGCGTATCCTGCTGTCTTCAATTGAAGACATCCCGACCCTGAGGCCCGCGGTCAGCCAAGCCATCACCCTGGTCGACGCATACAAGGCGGACGGAGAAGTCGGAGTCCGGCGCGTACTCGCCCAGGCCGCAGAGATGGTGCGGGAGGCGGCCGAGCGTGAAGCCGGAGAGAAGGCTCGTAAGGCCGCCGAGAAAGCGAAGGCCGACGCCCATGCGGCCGCGAAGGAGGCCGCCGAGGGTACGGGTGAGGAGTTCACCGTAGCCCCGGAGCCGGTTACTGACGCAGACATCGCCGCAGAGCTCGCCCGGCGCGGAGCCGTCCGCAGCGCGCCCATTACCGCAGCCTCGATCGAGGTCGCCTCCATCGCGCTCGGCTACACGGAGGCCCCGCAGAAGCCGGAACCCGGCAAGGCTCTCGCGACTGCCGCGACCCACCTCGGCGCCGCCTACAAGGCCGTCGCGCCGCGCACCGTGGAGGCTTTGGCCAAGGAGGACCCGGAGAAGGCGCGTCAACTCCTCGATGCGGCGGAAGCTGAACTCCGCAAGGTCGAGCGCCGCATTGCCGACGGTCGCAGGGCGGTCGACAAGAGTGCCCCCACCCTCCCTTCTCCCCGAGCGGAGGATTCTGCCGAAGACGTCACCGACCCTGACCTCGTCGAGGACGGGACCGGCGCACCGGCCAGCACCTGACTCCCACCCTGCAGCACGGTGACGCCCTCCTCCATGAGGCCGTTACCGTGCCGGCGATGTCTCCAGTTGGAGACATCGCAAATCGCGCTCCTGCAGAAGGCTCAGCGTTTGACGCGTCCTCGGACGGCAAGGGCGGCGAAACCGGACAAGATCAGCTCGGTGAATGCGAGGCCATCTCGATGACCGCCGCGCCGCCCGGGAGACCACAACCTTGCTCCCTCGACCCGCTCACTTGACCATCGCGCCACGCCCAGCCACAGACGTCGTTGGGCACCGGCGAAGACCCCGATCTCATGCCCGGTGCCAGGGCGCTCCGCCTGGTCCCAGCCGCCCCGCACTGCCACCTGTGCCCGGACGAAGACCAGGAATTCCCCGCGGGGTCGCCCTGTGCGAGTGCTGCCATTCCGGCCGGCCCAGCCGGGGGAAGACGGACATGGGACCTCCGACCTCGCATGGCGGATAGTGGAGCGATACGCCACGACCCTGCTCGCCGCGCACGAAGAACGCTGCTGGCTCCCCCACCAGGGCGAGCAGGAGTTCGCCGCCGGCCACACGCGGATCCCTGGATCGAGGAGCTGGTACGGGCCGCCGTACGCGACGCGGACGACACCGTCTACACCGGGAAGCTGGTACAGCCCTGGAGGGTGGAAGCGTCTACCTGCTGCTGCTCCATGTCGCCCCCAAGCCCCCCCGCACGGCATTCGCTCAGGAGGCTGGTCGACGTCCTTGCCGCAGTAGTGGAGCACCCCCGGAGATGGCACCCCGGGGACGCCACCTGACCCTCTGAGAAAGCGACTACCTTGCAATCGACTCCGGGCTTACGGTTCGAGCCCTTCTAGCCAGGCCATCATGTCCAGGGACCGTTGCAGGGCTGCTCCGAAGAGGTCGGGGTTCGCTTCGGCCAGGGAGCGGCGAATTGTGACGGTCTCCTGGGCGGCGGTCAGGCCCTCGTCGCGCCGCCCCACCGCACCCAGGTCGACGGAGAGATTGTTGAGGGCCATGGCGAGGTCGGGCAGGTGGGCGTCGGGGTTCGCCTCGGCCAGGGGACGGTAGTGACCGACGGCCTCCTGGGCGGCGGCCAGGCCTTCCCCGCGCCGCCCCACCGCACCCAGGCGGTTGGAGAGATTGTTGAGGGCGCTGGCGAGGTCGGGCAGGTGGGCGTCGGGGTTCGCCTCCGCCAGGGAGCGGCGGATTGTGACGGCCTCCTGGGCGGCGGCCAGGCCTTCCCCGCGCCGCCCCACCGCACCCAGGCGGTTGGAGAGATTGTTGAGGGCCATGGCGAGGTCCGGCAGGTAGGCGTCGGGGTTCGCCTCCGCCGGGGAGCGGTAGTGACCGACGGTTTCCTGGGCGGCGGCCAGGCCCTCGTCGCGCCGCCCCACCGCACCCAGGTCGACGGAGAGATTGTTGAGGGCGCCGGCGAGGTCGGGCAGGTGGGCGTCGGGGTTCGCCTCGGCCAGGGAGCGGTAACGGCGGGTGATGGTGGTGGCGAGGCGGGCGGCGGTGGTGGCGAGGCGGTGGCTGGTGCGGGGGAATCGGCTTGACAGTGCGTCGAGGTCGTCGAGGGTGGTTGCCGGGTCGGTGGTGATGGTGTCGAGGGCGGTGGTCAGGGGGGTGGGGTAGTCGCTGCGGGTGGCGACGGTGACGATGTGCGGGCTGAGTGGCCGGTGGTGGCGGATACAGAAGCTGGTGAGGTGGGTGTCGAGCCTGCCTCGGAAAGTGAGATGGGCGGCGGCGCGGCTGTATACGGTGAGGAGTTGTTCGGCCTGGGTGCCGCTGGCTCCGACGAGGAGGTGGTCGGCGAAGTGCGGGTCGGCGTCGAGGGTGCGGCCTGTGTGGCGTTCGGCGAGGCGGTCGGGTTGCAGCGCGCCCCACGGTGGACCGTTCTGCGAGCTGGTGGCGGGGTAGAGGGTGGCGAGCCAGGCGGTGACCTGGTTGCGGCGATCGCGGGGCTGGTCCGCGAGCGCGGGCAGACGCCGCCACAGGAGGTCGGCGTGTTCACGGTCGGCGGCACCGGTGAGGTGGGCTGCTGCGAGCGCGGTCTTCAGCGTGTCCATACCCAGGCCGGGGGTGAGGCCGCGGGCCGTGGCGCTGCCCTGCCAGTACCGGGCTTCGTGGCCGAGCAGCCGGTCCTCGACGTCCTGTGCGTTTTCTTCTCCGCCGGTGCTGTCCGCGGGTTCGGTTCGTGCGGTGTCGAGGAGGTCGGCGAGGGCTGTCATGTGGAGGGTGAGTGCGTTGCCGTAGGCGTCGTTTTCGCCGAGGTGCGGTGGTGGCCGCAGGGCTGTGGCGGCCGCGGTCCAGTCGTGGCTGGCGAGGCCTGGGACAGACGGGAGTGCGGTGGCGAGGGCGCGGGCGGCGTCACGGTAGTGGCCGACGCGCCGGTCGGGCTTGTCCTCCAGGGGGGTGAGGAGGTTGGTGCGGGCGGTGGTGAGGTGGTCCTCGGACTGGCGGGTGGCGCTGGCAGCCTGCTGCCACCAGTCGCCGGCGGTGCGGGCCAGGAGCAGGAGCTTGAACGGGCTGGTGCCGGGGTGTTCGTCGGCGGCTTCGACGAGGGCGGTGAGCTGGTCGGGGCGGGTCTCGGCGTAGTCGAGGACGACCAGCAGCGGCTTCGCCGCCCGCCGGACTTCCAGCAGCTGGTCGGGGCGGGCGCCGGCGCGCGGCCACAGCACTGTCCAGCCTTGGGCCGTGAGCAGGTGGGTGAGGTGGTGGGCGAGGCGGGTCTTGCCCTGCCCGCCCGGGCCGTGCAGCAGCCACGCCCCGAATCCGCTCTGGCCGCACCACGTCTCTAGTTGGGCGAGGAGGTCCTTGCGGCCGTGGAAGGGGACCGTCTGACGTCCGGCCTCCAGCAGGGCCGCCGGTGTCACCGGGGCCGGCCGAGCGGCGGGCCGGGCGGTGGGGTCGGCGAGGTCCTGGAACTCCACCGCCTCCAGCCCGACCTGCGGGCCGCCGCCATGATCGGCCAAAGCCGTACGGAAGGCGGGATCGTGGTGGAGCACGTAAGACGGGACGACGTTAAGCCGGCTGTGGTCGGAGTGCTGGCGGTCGGAGGCGACGATGCCGGTCAGGTAGCGGTCGCAGAACAGCGCCGCCCCAGAAAGGCCCGACCACGGCGAGGTCCCGTCGCTCGGCCACCCGGCGGCAGGGTTGCGCAGGTCCATGACGTATTGGTTGCCGACGAAGCCGCTGCCGGG
>NZ_JBSGZP010000196.1:0-11139 GCF_053611065.1 Streptomyces sp. NPDC054840 | reverse complement strand
GGGTCCGGCGTGGCTGTCAGACCTGGCCGCGCCACTCTCCCGTGGCCGAGCCGCGGTCCTCGATGAAGTGCTTGAAGCGCTTCAGGTCGCCCTTGACCTGCCGGTCGACGAAGCCGAGCTTGTCGCCGATGTTCTCCGCCATCCCTTCGGGATCGAAGTCCATCATCAGCGTGACCTGCGTATGGGTGGGGTCGATGGGCCGGAAGGTCACCAAGCCGGACTGCTCGCTCCCGCCTCCGACGGTGACCCAGGCGACCTTGGTGTCCGGGATCTGCTCAGTGATCTCCGCGTCGAACTCCCGCGCGACACCACTGATCTTCGTCACCCAGTGCGTGAGCGTATCCGTGCGCTGCTCGATCCGCTCCACCCCGTCCATGAACTCCGGGAACGACTCGAACTGCGTCCACTGGTCGTACGCCGTACGGACCGGAACGTCGACCTCGATGGACTCCTTGACCTGTGACATGACCTGCTCCTTTGATCTGGGTCGGTACAGCGCGAGCGTGGCGGATTCGGGCTTGTCCGCGGCTTCCGCAGAAGAACCCCGCATCCGTGCCCGCTGACCACGCGCCTGCCCCGGCGACGAGGTGGCGACTCCCCTAAAGTGCTCGGGCGTGACGATCGCCCTCGCCGGCCGGGGCGGTGGCCGGCCGCCTCAGCCGCGGCTGTGCTTCTGCTTGCGGGCCGCCGTCTCGTCCTTCTGCGTCCGGCGCTGCGCGTCGGCGTTGGGGGTCAGCGCGTCGCCGGCTTCGCCGTGCTCGCCGGTCGGCACCACGGCCTGCTCGGCTTGTTTCCGGGCTTCAGGGTCACCGCTTTCACCTGGGGCCTGCGACGGGGTGGTACGGGGGTGCTTGTGCTCGCTCACCGTGTGCTCCTGTTCTGCTCTCTCAAGAAGCGGTCCGGCCTTGCCAGTGGGCTGTATCCGGGGGCCAGGACCTGGCCGGGCGGGCCGTGGCTTCCCGGCTCTCATCGAGTTCCTGACAGGGGGCACCCTGCATGGCTTCGCCGACCCGCCAGGTGACTCTCGGCTACCCCGAAGGGCCGCCCCCTATCACCTTGACTGGATTTTCGGCCCATCGCCCCATGGAGATCGAGGCGTCCCTGCCGGGACCCTGGGCTGGAGGCACACCCCCGGGGTGGACGGTGCGCGGGCTCACCCCAGCGCCTTCGTGACCGCCCGCAGATCGGCGAGCAGACCCTGATAGGCCGCCTCCCGGTCGGGCGCGCGCAGCACGGCCGATGGATGCAACGTGGCCAGAATCTGCGGCCGGCCGGCCTGGGAGGGGTCCTCGTCGGCGCTCTCCCGGTCAGGCAGGGACCGCAGCACTCCCCTCTGTTCGCTCACCCGGAACGCATTGCCCAGGAGCGCCTTGCCGGCCGTTCCGCCGAGCACCACGACCACCTCGGGCTCGACGAGCCGCAGCTCCTCCTCCAGCCACGGCCGACAGGCCGTCATCTCCCGGAGGCTGGGAGCCTTGTGGATGCGGCGCTTACCGCGTTCCGAGGTCGTGAACTTGAAGTGCTTGACGGCATTGGTGAAGTAGACGGGCTCGTCGCCGAGCCCCGCCTCGTCCAAGGCCTTGCGCAACAGCCGGCCGGCCGGGCCGACGAAGGGCTCGCCCTGGCGATCCTCCTGATCGCCCGGCTGTTCCCCGACAAGGACCAGCCGGGCGTGCGCGGGTCCCGCTCCGAACACCGTCTGTGTGGCGTCCTCGAACAGCGGACAGCCCCGACACGAGGCCGCTGCCCGCCTGAGGCTCGCCAGGCCGCCCCGGCGTGGGAGGTAGGGGCGGGCATCGTATGCCGCTCCCGCGTCCGCAGTCGTATCCGCCGACGTGTCGCGGTCGGCGCCGCGGTCGGTACGTACCCTCATGGCTGCCACCTTTCGGAGTCGACTCCGGCGGCCCTTCCCTGATCGAGGAAGCGGCTTTCGCCCCTCGGCGTCGACCATTTCTGCTGTGCGACTGCCGCTGCCCGGCCGGCCGGATGCGATGCCTGCGCCGCAATCCGGCAGTCCGCCTACAGATGACTGCCGCTGCCATGCGGTCGCGCCCAGTGGGCGTGCAGGGCGGTTCTGGCCCCGACCGGGAGCCCGCGGGTGGATAGCTCCTTGACCCGGGTGCGTACGGAGCCGGCCACCGTCCGGGACCGGCCGGCCATGAGGGCGCGGTACCCCTGGCGGGCGACGAGCGCGGGGTCGTCCTTCTTCGAACGGCCGAGACGGGTGTCCAGCATGCCGGCCCGGAGGAAGAACCGTGTGTCCGTCGCACCGGGCAGCAGGGCTGTGACCGTGACACCGGTGCCCTGCAACTCATGGTGCAGCGCTCGGGCGAAGGACTGCAGGAAGGCCTTGGAAGCGTTGTAGACAGCGTTGTACGGCCCCGGCATCTCGGCGGCGACCGACGAGGTGATCAGCACTCGGCCCTCCCCGCGCTCGGCCATGTCCGCCAGCAGGCGCCTGGCCAGGTGCACCGTGGAGGAGACGTTGACGTCGATCACCCGGGCCAGGTCGCCCAGATCCGTCTCGAGGAAAGCGCCGGCCCGGCCGATGCCCGCGTTGAGGAGGGCGGTACTCACGGGACGGCCGCGCGCCCACACCTCGCGCATGAGTACCTCGACACCGTCGTACGTGGCGAGGTCCGTACGCACCTCGTGCACCGCGGTTCCGTGCACGCGCAGGCGAGCCGCCGCGTCGTGGACGAGCTCGTCCTCGGCCGCGATCACGAGATCGTATCCGTGGCGCGCGCATTCGCGTGCCAGCTCCAGACCGATCCCGCTGGAAGCGCCGGTGACAAGGGCCAAAGGGCGTGGCGTATCCATGATCCTGCGGCTACCCGCCGACAGCCCGCGCATGCCACCCCCATCGCTTCTGGATCCGGATGAGGCCCTGCCAGGACGCGGGAGCACGACGGTGTACCGGACCGCGGGAGTGATTGGGTCGGACTGTGCCGGGCAGGCGACTGGAGCGGGGCCGAATCGTACCGACGAGGAGCAGCACCATGAAGGTCGCCGACTACTTGTTGCAGCGCCTGCGGGAATGGGACGTCGAACACGTCTTCGCCTACCCGGGAGACGGCATCAACGGCCTCCTCGCCGCGTGGGGCCGTGCCGAGGACCGACCACGATTCGTCCAGGCCCGGCACGAGGAGATGGCCGCCTTCGAGGCCGTCGGATATGCCAAGTTCTCCGGCCGTACCGGTATCTGCGCGGCCACGTCCGGCCCCGGTGCGATCCACCTGCTGAACGGCCTCTACGACGCGAAGCTCGATCACGTGCCCGTCGTGGCGATCGCCGGGCAGACGGATCGCAGCGCCATGGGCGGCGCGTACCAGCAGGAGGTCGACCTGCTCTCCCTCTTCAAAGACGTCGCCTCCGACTTCTGCGAGATGGTCACCGTTCCGGAGCAGCTGCCCAACGTTCTGGACCGGGCCCTGCGCATCGCCGCCGCCCGCCGGGCCCCCACGGCGCTGATCATCCCCGCCGACGTCCAGGAACTGGACTACGAGGCGCCCGCGCACGTCTTCAAGCACGTGCCCTCCAGCCTGGGCATCGGCCGCTACGCCCCGGTGCCGGCCGACGACGACGTCGAGCGGGCGGCGGAGATCCTGAACTCCGGCGAGAAGCCGGCGATGCTCATCGGGCAGGGCGCCCGGCACGCCCGCGCCGAGGTCGAACTGGTCGCCGAACTTCTCGGCGCGGGGGTCGCGAAGGCCCTGCTCGGCAAGGACGCGCTGCCCGACACGCTGCCGTACGTGACCGGCTCGATCGGGCTGCTCGGTACCCGCCCGTCGTACGAGATGATGCGCGACTGCGACACCCTGCTCGTGGTCGGCTCCAGCTTCCCCTACACCCAGTTCCTGCCGGAATTCGGCCAGGCACGCGCGGTGCAGATCGACATCGACCCCACCCTGGTGGGTCTGCGCTACCCGTTCGAACTCAACCTCGTCGGTGACGCGGCCGAGACGCTGCGCCGCCTCGCACCGCTGCTGGAGGGCCGTACGGACGGCGCCTGGCGCGACGCGATCGAGCAGGGCACGGCACGCTGGTGGAAGGTCATGGAGCGGCGCGCCGAGGTGGCGGCCCATCCGGTCAATCCCGAGTACGTGGTCCACGCGCTGGACGAGCTGCTGCCGCACGACGCGATCATCACCGCGGACTCCGGGTCCGCCGCGAACTGGTACGCGCGGCACCTGCGGATGCGGGACGGCATGCGCGGCTCCCTGTCGGGCACCCTCGCGACGATGGGACCCGGCGTCCCGTACGCGATCGGCGCGAAGTTCGCCCACCCCGACCGCCCGGCCATCGCGCTCGTCGGCGACGGCGCCATGCAGATGAACGGTCTGGCCGAACTCCTCACCGCGGCCAAGTACTACGGCGAATGGTCCGATCCCCGGCTGGTCGTCGCCGTACTGAACAACGGCGACCTCAACCAGGTGACCTGGGAGATGCGCGCCCTCCAGGGAGCTCCGCAGTTCGAACCCTCGCAGAGCATCCCGGACGTGCGGTACGCCGATGTCGCAGCCCTGTTCGGGCTCGGCGGCGAACGGGTGGAGAACCCCGACGACGTCTCGGCGGCCTGGCGCCGGGCACTGGCCGCGGACAGGCCGTACGTCGTCGACTTCCGGACGGACCCGGCCGTACCTCCGATTCCACCCCACGCCACCTGGGACCAGATCAAGGCCGCCGCCGAGTCGGTGCTCCGGGGGGACAGCGACCGCGCCGCCGTGGTGCGTCAGGGGTTCAAGGCGAAGGTTCAGGAGTTTCTCCCCGGCGGCGGGGGAAAGGACTGAACGGTGGACACAGCCTTCGACACCGACCTCGCCGCTCTGGGACCAAGGGTCCCGCGCGGTCCCGCTGCCTCTCCGGGGCCCGCGGGCGGCTCACGGAAATCCAGCGACAAGCGGTGACCGCCAGTGATCCGCGTGAATGCGGCGCATCGAGCTCAGCGCACGGGCGAGCCACGTGCCATGCTCAAGGTGTGAAGGGTGATGCCGCGCCTCTGGTCGAGGGCGCCGCGCCCGAGGTGCTGGCCCTCGCGAAAGTGATCGCCAGGCTGCGGTCGGAATGCGCGGACCTGGAAGGCGTAGCCGCGACCACCGCCGTCGTCGAGCGGGCCAAGGGCGTGCTGATGGCCCAGCAGGGCGTCTCCGCCGACACGGCGTACCAGTTGCTCGTCGACCATGCCGGTGAGCGGGGCCACACCCTCTTGGAGGAGTGCTGGATCGTCCTGGGGCGGATACGCTCCCGTCCGCCATCCGGGACCGGCCCCCAGTTGTCCGCGCACACCGCCGCCGAGGCCGTACGCCCGCAGGCCGTACGCCCGCGGAAGGAGCAGATCTCCTCCTACAGCCGCGGACGCTATCTCAGGGGCGGCGGCTCCGAGGCCACCCTGCGTTCGTTGCCGGCCCTGATCGCCGAAGGGCTGGCTACGGCACACCACGGTGACGACATCGCGCAGCTGCTGCGCACCGTGCTCGGCGGCGCCACCGGCGTGGATGCCGTGATGATCTACTCCCTTACCTCCGCCGGGAGCCTGGAGCTGACCGGCCGCGCCGGCATCGACGAGGGACTCGCACAGCAGTGGCGTCACGTCCCCCCGCTCGGTGGCGTCGCCGCCCTGGAGGCGATCGCCGACGGCCACGCCCTGTGGCTCGAGGACCCGGCGCAGGACGCCCGCCGGTACCTGCTGATCGGAGACCCGCCGGAGCGGTGGCCGTCGCGCGCCTGGCTCCCCGTACCCGGGGAGGGCTCCCCGAAGGCGGCCATCGGCTTTCTCCGTTCGGAACGGGGTCCCTTCGCGGCCGACACCCGGACCCTGCTTCGGCGGGCGGCCCAGTTGTGCGCGGGCCCGCTGGGGTGGCCGGAGCGGGCCCACGGCCACGGCGAGGCCGCGGGCGGTGCCGCCGCCGTGTCGTCCGTCCAGCGGATCCTGGATGCGATGACCGGACCCGCGGTCCTGCTCACGCCCCTGCGCTCGGCGTCCGGCGAGGTGGAGGACTACCGCATCGACGCGGCGGCGCCCGAGTCGGTGGACGCCGCCGGGCGGCGCGGCAAAGAGCTCATCGGCCGCCGGGTCCTGGAGACGTACCCGACCGTGGCGGGCACCGCGCTGTGGGACGGATACCTGGAGACGCTCACGACGGGAACCACGTACGAGGGCGATCCCTTCCCCTACGAGGAAGTGGTCGCCGGCGTCCCGCACCAGTCCGTCTACTCGGTCCGGGCCTCCCGGCTGGAGGACCACCTGGTGGTGTCCTGGATACAGCACGACGCCAGCGAGCGTGAGGCACGGCGGCTGGCCGACATGCAGCGGCTGGGCAACCTGGGCTGGGCCGGATGGAACCTCACGACGGACACCATCACCTGGTCCGATCAGGTCTACGCCATCTTCGACCGCGACGCACGTGACGGACCGATGACACTGGAGGAACTGCCGAGGCACCTCGTCCCCGACGACCTGCCCAAGCTGGGCGCGGCCGTCCGGCGGCTCCTGAGCGAGGGCGAGTCAATCGACCAGCCGTTCCGCATCACCACCGCACACGGCGTGCGTCACCTACGGATCGTCGCCGAGGCCCAGACGGATGCCGATGGCACCCCGGTCGAGGTCCACGGCTTCTTCCAGGACCTCAGCGCGCAGCGCGGTGTCGAGCTCGCCCTGCGCGAGAGCGAGCGCGCCGTCCTCCTCCAACGGGGCATGCTCCAGGCCGAACGCACACTCGCCACCCGGCTCCAGAACACTCTGCTGCCGATCCCCGACCAGTCCCTGCGACTGGCCGGCCTGCGCGTCGACGTCGCGTACGTCCCCGCCGACAGCGGCGTCAACGTCGGAGGAGACTGGTACAGCGCGATCGAGCTTCCCGACGGGAGCGCTCTGTTCGTCGTCGGAGACGTGGCGGGGCACGGCTTGGCCGCCGTCGGCACCATGGCCCAGCTGCGGTTCACCACGAAGGGCATGACGGTCACCGGCTCGGCGCTGCCCGACGTCCTACGCCGGCTCAACACCCTCCTGCTCCACACCGCTTCGGACCCGTCGGCCGGCGCCACCGCCACGATGGTCATGGGCCGGTACCAGCCCTGGGACCGGCGCCTGACCTGGGTGCGGGCAGGCCACCTGCCCCCCTTGCTGATCCGCGGAGACCGAGCGCAGTTCCTCGAACAGCCGGAGGGCATCCTCTTGGGCGCCACCTTCAGCGCCTCCTTCGGGCAGGCCGTCATCGATCTGCTGCCCGGCGACCGCCTGCTGCTCTACACCGACGGCCTCGTGGAGGAACCGGGCGAGGACATCGACGTCGGACTCGACCGGTTCGCCGCAACCACCCTGAGCCTCATCCGGGAGGGACGGGGTGAAGGCCTCGCACGGACGCTCGCCGCGATGCGTCCGGGGAACCGCGACGACATCTGCGTCCTGGAGATCCATGTCCCCGACGACGACTCCTGAGCCCCCGGCGTCGGGCCGTAGCGTCCCACCCCGTCGCGTAAGTCCTCTCTCCTGTCATCACCTACCACCACTCAGAGGGGTGCACGGCGATGCCGGACGCCAGAACCAATGAGCAGGACGAATCCTTGAGGCGAGCGGTCTCGGCCCACGCTGACGCCATGCTGCGGGCCCTGTCCTCCTGGGTTTCGCTCCCCTCCGTCTCCGCCGATCCGGCGCACGAGGCCGACGTGTCCCGCTCCGCCCGGTGGCTGTGCTCGGCCCTGCGGCAGGAGGGCTTTCCGATCGTCGAGGAGTGGCGGACGGAAGGGCTGCCCGCCGTGTACGCCTGCTGGCCCTCCGCCGACCCGGCGGCGCCCACGCTGCTCGTCTACAGCCACCACGATGTGCACGCCGTCAAGGACGAGGAGTGGCGCGAGACGTCCCCCTTCACACCGGTCCTGCGCGAGGGCCGGCTGTACGGGCGGGGAGCGTCCGACGCCAAGGGCCAGGTCATCTGCCATCTGTGGGCGCTACGCGCCCACCGCGCGACGGAACGGATTCCCGCGCCCGCCGTGACGCTGAAACTGCTGATCGAGGGCGAAGAGGAGATCGGTTCCGTCCACCTCGCCGAGCACGCGCCGCAGCTCACGGCTGATGTGGTGATGGTCTCGGACACGATGCTGTGGTCGTTGGACGACGCTGCCGTATGCACGGCTGTCCGGGGCTCCGTCAACGCCCACCTGGAGATCCGGGGGGCCCACCGGGACATCCACAGCGGCGCGGTGTCCGGAGCCGCGCCCAATGCCCTGACGGAACTCTGCCGGGTCCTCGGCCGACTCCACGACGGCGCCGGCCGCGTCACGCTGCCCGGCTTCTACGACGCCGTACGCGGCCCTACGCCCGCCGAACGCGCCGAGCGGGACGGCTTGCCTGCCCTGGATCGGGTCGCGTGGACCGACGACACGGGTACCTTCGGCATCGTGGGCGAGGAGGAACACGGCGTCCGGGAACGCGTCTGGTCCCGGCCCTCGGCAGAGATAAGCAGCCTGCTGGGGGGTGACCCGCACGAGCCTGTACGCGGTGTCATCCCGGCGGTCGCGTCGGCGGACCTCCTTCTGCGCCTGGTCCCGGACCAGACCGCCGACGAGGTCGCCGCGCAGCTGCGCTCCTGGCTCGACGCGCACGCCGGGGAGAGCTTCGCGTACGAGCTGAAGGTGTCCTCGACGATATCCGACCCCTACACCACTCCGACCGGCCTTCCGGCCCTGGCAGCGCTACGGCATTCCATGAGCCGGGCGTTCGGCGGGCTGCCCCGGCAGATGGGCAACGGCGGTGCCGCACCGGCGGCCCAGCTGTCCCGGGCCCTGGACGCACCCGTCCTGTTCTTCGGGACCGGCCTGCTGCACGACCGCTGGCACGGACCGGACGAGAAGGTCGAGGTGCGTGCCCTGTCCAAGGGAGCACAGACCCTGGCGGCATTCTTCAGCACGCTTCCCGGGCGGCACCAGAGGCAGGGCGCCGCCCCTCGGTGATCCCTCGGCACCGACCCGCATGCCAGGGCCTCGGCCGGCCCGTCCCCGGGCGCCGGTACAAGGAGGTGAACCCCGTGCGGGGCGGTTCGGTCAGCGGACCGCGTGTCCGTACCGGATCAGCAGGAGAGCGATGTCGTCGGTGCGCGGACCCGCCTGCTGGGCGTGGCGTATGAGGTCGTCCGCGAGCGCGGCCAACGGCTGGTCGTGGCTTCGCGACAGCTGTGCGGCGGCCGCGTTGATCGCGTCGCCGAGGTCGGTCCCGGGCGTTTCGACGAGGCCGTCAGAGTAGAGAGCCAGGAGGGTGCCGGGGTCGAAGCGGATCTCCGTGAGGGGGTAGGTGGCGCCACGGTCGATGCCGAGGAGCAGGCCCGGGTCGAGGTGGAGCACTTCCGTGGTGCCGTCGGCACGGCGGAGCAGGGGCGGAGGGTGCCCCGCCGTCGCCAGACACGCGTGGTGGCGTGCGAGGTCGATCTGGACGTACAGGCAGCTGGTGAAGAGTCCCGGGTCGAGGTCGGTGAGGAGACGGTTGGTCCGGGCGAGGACTTCGCCGGGTGGGGCACCCGCGCTGGCGTGGACCGCGGTACGGACTTGCCCCATGAGGGCGGCAGCGGTGACGTTGTGGCCCTGGACGTCGCCGATGGCGGCGGCAACGGTGGTCTCGTCGATGCGGATCACGTCGTAGAAGTCTCCCCCGATGTCCAGGCCGCGGGATGCGGGGAGGTACCGAGCGGCCACGTCCAGGCCGGGAACGTGGGGGAGGCTGTGCGGCAGGAGGCCGGTCTGCAGGCTGCGGGAGAGCTGGTGGGTGGAGTCGTAGAGGCGGGCCCGGTCCAGGGCCTGGGCGATCAGACCGGCGATCGATGTCAGGACGGCGCGCTCGCCGGGGGCGAAGACGCGCGGTCGGCCGTAGGCCAGGACGAGCGAGCCCACGGGGCGGCCGGAAGCGATCAGGGGCAGGAAGGCCCATGCGCCCATGCCGTCCTGGATCACGGCCGACGGATACGCGGCCAGGAGCGTGGCGGCGTCGGGGAAGAACACGGGGCTGCCCTCCCGCAGCACGTAGGTGGTGGGCGTGTCGGAGTCCGTGGGCGCTCCGTCGAACCGGGCCATCAACTCGGCCGTGTAGCCGCGGTAGCCGACGATGTGCAACCGCTGCTCCTCCACGACGAGGAGGGCCATGGCCTGCGCTCCGAGAGCGGGAACGAGCTGGTCGGCGGCTCGTTCGACCACGTCCCGGGCATGCACCGCCTCGGTCAGGGTGGCAGCCAGGTGCATCAGGTGGTAAAGGGCGGTGGCTCGGCTCGGTCCCGCTGCCGGCCCCGGCGCGTCGGCGGCCGAAGCGGTGTGCCGGGTGGCGGCGCCGGCGCCGTGGTCCTCGGTGATGCGGACGCTGATGCCCGAGTCGTCGGGGTACAGCTCGAAGCGCAGCAGGTGGCCGGGAGGTCGCAGGGCGGTGAAGGAGCGGGGCAGGCGGCTGATCGCCGCCGCCCGGTAGTGGTCCTCGACCAGGGGGGTGTCCATCCACGGCAATGCCTCCCAGGGCAGGACGCCGAGGAGGTCGCGTACGGAAGAGCCGAGCAGGTCGGCCGCCTCGGCGGTGACGAAGGTGATCCTTCCACTCAGGTCGAGTGCACAGCTTCCGCCGGGAAGCCGGCGGGCGAAGGCCAGCACCGCGGCGGCCTCGACGGGTCCCGGGGTCGGTGGTGGCGGAGGGCGCAGGACCACGGGGCGGGCCGGCGGGTGGATCGGTCGGCCCTCTTCCACGGCCCGGCGCAGGACGTTCCCCAGGCGTAGGCACCCCGTCTCGATCACATGCCGTTCACGCGGTGCCAGGTGGGGCGGGTGCGACCCGGGCCACAGCAGGACGACACCGCCCAGCGCCCGCGTGCCCTCATGAGGGATCGGAGCGGCGGCGAGGCTGAAGTCGTAGGGCACCACGAGGCCCAGCCTGGGATAACGCCGTGCGGTCTCCTCAGGGCCGCCGAGCCACACGAGCCGGTCTTCGCGTACCGCGTCGGCGACGGGGGTGGGGTCCTCCCACCCGACCCGGGACCACGTGGCCGTCAAGTCCCGCGACACTCCGCACGCCGTCGCGAGATACAGGACATGCCCGTGGGGGCCGGGAAGGTAGAGCAGGCCGACGGAGGCGCCCGCGGCTCGGGCGGTTGCGTCCAGGGCCCTCTCCATCTG
>NZ_JBSGZP010000195.1:0-11171 GCF_053611065.1 Streptomyces sp. NPDC054840 | reverse complement strand
GCCGTACGGGGGCCGCGCGCCCCGGGTGTGGGCGTAGTCCACCGCCACCGCCAGGCCCCGCTCCAGGGTCCCGGCGGCGGCCGCCCAGGCCTCGTCGCGGGCGCGTCCGATCTCGGCGCGGCCGCCGCCGGGCCACCACCGCTCCAGCCAGGCCCGGTCCGCGCCGTCCAGCGGGCCGCCCGCGCTCTCCGTGCCGTCCGGGGCGACCAGCACGTAATGCCCGTCCTCGGCGACCTCCAGCGGCACGTTGTCCAGCCATTCGTTGGCGAAGAGCAGCCCCGTCGCCCCTCGGGGCGGGGCCGCGACCCAGCGGATCCGCGGGTCGAGCCCGGCCGGCCGCTCCGCCCGTTCCACGGCGTACGGGCGCACCCGCGCGGCCGTCTCCGGCTCCAGCGCCGCGAGCGCCCCGGCCAGCAGCTCCCCCCGCCCGGCCCCGACGTCGACCAGGTCCAGCTCCGCCGGGTGCCCGAGCTCGGCGTCCACCCACCGCAGCAGCCGGGCCACGGCCGCCGCGTACTGCGCCGAGGCGTGCACGGAGGTACGGAAGTGCCCGGCCGGTCCCGGCCCGCCCGGGCGCACATAGAAGCCGTCGGGCCCGTACAGCGCGGCCTCCATCGCATCGCGCCACCGGACCGCGGTCACGCCTTCACCCTGAGAGCTCACCGGACAAAGGCTATGCTTCCGTCCACCTAGGGGAGTACGCCCCCGGTGTCAGGTTCGCCCCTCTGGTTGACTCCAGCACCTATCTGCGTTCCCTACTCTGGGTTACGTGCAGCGCCTCTACGACTTCCTCCGCAGACACCCGACGGGCGTCGACGGCTTCTGGGCTGTCTTCCTCTTCGGGATCGGGATGCTGCAAGTCGCCGACGACAGTTTCAGCAGCACCACCGCACGGCTGCTCGCCGTTCCCGCGGTGGTCGCGATGAGCCTCGTGGTGGCCCTGCGCCGCAAGTGGACGCAAGCCATGTTCTGGCTGGCCGTCGGCACCGGCGTCTACAAGCTGATCACCCATACCGAGGTGAACAACGCCGACCTCGCGATGCTGATCATCCTGTACACGGTCGCGGCCTCGGCCGACATCTCGCGCCGGCTCTCCCGTACCGCGCTCGTCATCGGGTTCCTCGCCTCCCCCCTGTACGCCCTGCGCTTCCAGGTGGACAAGGGCGACTTCCGCGACGACATCCTCTTCATGCTCTTCGCCATCGTCCCCTTCACCCTCGCCTGGGTACTGGGTGACTCCCTGCGCACCCGCCGGGCCTACTACGCCCAGCTCGTCGAGCGGAACCAGCGCCTGGAGAACCAGCGCGAGGCCCAGGCCAAGGTGGCCGTGGCCGCCGAGCGCGCCCGGATCGCCCGTGAGCTGCACGACGTCGTCGCGCACAACGTCTCGGTGATGGTGGTCCAGGCGGACGGCGCGGCGTACGTCATGGACGCGGCTCCCGAGCAGGCCAAGGAAGCCCTCCGGACCATCTCCGGCACCGGCCGCCAGGCGCTGGCCGAGATGCGGCGGCTGCTGGGCGTCCTGCGCACCGGTGAGCCCCAGGAGTCCGAGGACTACGTACCGCAGCCGGACGTCGAGCAGATCGAGGTCCTGGTCGAGCAGGTGCGCACGGCAGGGCTCGCGGTGGACTTCGAGGTGGAGGGCACGCCGCGGCGGCTGCCCAGCGGGGTCGAGCTGACGGCGTACCGGATCGTGCAGGAGGCGCTGACCAACACCCGCAAGCACGGCGGCCCCGACGCCAGGGCCAGCGTCCGGCTGGTCTACTTCGACGACGGGCTCGGCCTGCTGATCGAGGACGACGGCCGGGGCGCGGCCCACGAAATGTACGAGGACGGCGGCGCGGACGGCGCCGGGCACGGGCTGATCGGCATGCGCGAGCGGATCGGTATGGTCGGCGGAACCCTGGACGCGGGGCCTCGGCCCGGTGGCGGATTCCGGATCAGCGCACTGCTTCCACTGAAGAAGAGATGACGAGGACGAGGTACTGATGTCCATCCGAGTAATGCTGGTCGACGACCAGGTGCTGCTGCGCACCGGCTTCCGGATGGTGCTCGCCGCCCAGCCGGACATGGAGGTCGTCGCCGAGGCGGGCGACGGCCTGGAGGCGCTGGAGGTGCTGCGGGCCACGAAGGTGGACGTGGTTCTGATGGACGTCCGCATGCCCAGGCTGGACGGGGTGGAGGCGACGCGGCGGATCTGCGAGCCGGAGGAACACCCGAAGGTGATCATCCTGACCACCTTCGACCTGGACGAGTACGCCTTCTCGGGCCTGAAGGCGGGCGCGAGCGGGTTCATGCTGAAGGACGTCCCGCCTGGCGAGCTGCTCGCGGCCATCCGCTCGGTGCACAGCGGGGACGCGGTGGTGGCCCCGTCCACGACGCGGCGCCTGCTGGACCGGTTCGCGCCGATGCTGCCGACGACCACGCAGGAGCCGCAGAACAAGGACATCGAGCGGCTGACGGAGCGGGAGCGCGAGGTCATGCTGCTGGTGGCGCAGGGCCTGTCGAACGGCGAGATCGCGGCCCGGCTGGTCCTGTCGGAGGCGACGGTGAAGACCCATGTGGGCCGGATCCTGACCAAACTGGGGCTGCGCGACCGGGTCCAGGTGGTGGTCCTGGCGTACGAGACGGGCCTGGTCCGCGCGGGCGGCGGAGCCGGGTAGTCCGACCCCGCGGGGCGTTCCCCCTCGGGTGCCGCGGCCGTCCCCCCGTCCGGCTCACGCACCCGGCTCACGCACTCGCCTCACCCACCCGGCTCCGTCATCCAGCGGTCCGGACGCGCCGATGCCCGGGAGGTGCGGGAGCGTGCGGCCTGGGCGTGCAGCAGGGCCGCGGCCTCCGGCTCCGGGCGCAGCCGGGCCGTGACCGTGCAGTTCGCGCCGGTGTCCACGTGGACGTCGGCGACCCCGCGGGCGCGGGCCCACGGGCCCTGGGTGAAGCGGACGCTCTGCACCTTGGCGTGGGGAACGATGTCCGTACGCAGGCACAGGCGGCCGTGCCGGGCGGCGAACACCTCCGGGGAGAGCGCCAGGGCGTAGCCCCTCCACCACACCGGGACCACCCAGCGGGACCCCGCCCGCGGGGATCCCGAGAAGGACAGGGCCGCCAGGTCCACCCCGGGCAGCACCCGGGCGATCATGGCGAAGGCGGCGCCCTTCGCGGCCACGGGGATCAGGACCGTGTTGTTCGAGCCCGCCACCTTCAGCTCCACGCGGACCAGGCCGCGCCGGCGCCACAGCAGCGGCTCCACGATCCGTACGCACTGCACGCGCCCCGGCGGCACGGTCTCGTGGGCCCGGTCCAGCAGCCCGTGGTCCAGGCGCAGCCCGTCCGGGGATTCGGCGACCCGCCAGTCGTACTCGGTGAGGAAGCGGCCCGCGGTACCCGCCCAGACCGCGCCCAGCATCGGGAGCACGGCGACGAGGGCCGCCCACGGGCTGGAGCTGAGCCACCACACGACGGCCGGCACGGTCAGCCCGGGGACCAGCAGGGCCCAGACGCCGAGGTTGAGCAGCAGCGACACGACGAGCTCGCGCGGGGTCACGCGCAGCAGCTCGTGTTCGGGGGCTTCGCCCAGGCTCACGGCCTCCTCGGGGGCGAAGCCGGCCGCGCGCGCGAGGAGCTCGGCGCGCAGGGCGACGGCCTCCTTCTCGCCGAGGAAGGCCAGCTGGTCCTTGTCCTCGGTACCGATGACGTCGAGCCGCAGGCTGGCGACGCCGGTCAGCCGGGCCAGGAGGGGGCGGGTGACGTCCACGGCCTGGAGCCGGTCGAGGCGGATGTGGGCGGTGCGCCGGAAGAGGAGCCCGCTGCGGATGCGCAGTTCGGTGTCGGTGATGGCGTAGTGGGTGAACCACCAGCTCAGGAATCCGTAGGCGCCGAAGACCATGATCAGGCCCACCGTCGCCGCCACCCGCAGGAGGGCCGGCTGGTCGGCCACCCATCTCCCGGCCTTGTCGCCCTGCTGGGCGAGCACGCCGACGGTAGCGGCGATCGGCACCCAGGCGCGGCGCAGCGGGGTGAAGGGGTGCAGCCGGCGCTCCACCGCGTCGCCGGCCGCGGGCGCGGCGGCGGACTCGGCGGCGGACTCGGCGGCGGGCGAGCCGCCTGCGGAGCGTTCGCCCGCGGCGGGCCCCACGCGTACGGGCCGGCCCGCGGCGGGCGGCTCGGGTGCGGCCTGGGCGTCGCGTACGTCGAGGCGGGGGTCCGAGCCCTCCGGACCGGAAGTCCCGGAGGTCACAGGCCCGCCGACCTTGCCTCGCCGAGGGCGGTGAGGCGGTCGCGCAGCCGCTCCGCCTCGGCCGGCACCAGCCCGGGGATCTTGGCGTCGCTGGCCGCCGCGGCCGTGTGCAGTTGTACGGAGGCCAGGCGGAAGCGGCGCTCCAGCGGGCCGGAGGTGACCTCGACCAGTTGCATCCGCCCGTACGGCACCACGGTCTCCTCCCGCCACAGCACACCCCGGCTGATCAGCAGGTCGTCCGCGCGTTCGGCATACCGCCAGGACCGCCAGTTCCGGCCGAGGAGCACCCAGCCCCAGGCCAGGACCGCGAGCCAGGCCGCCCCGAGGGCCGCCCAGGCCGGGCCGAACGTCAGCCCCGGTACGACGGCGGTCACGACGGCGAGCAGCACCGTCCATATCAGCAGCAGCGTCCGGCGCAGTGTGAGCAGCCCGCGGGGCAGCCCGACCCACGCGGGGCCGTCCGTCTCACCCATTGTCCCCGTTTCCATGCGCCCACCCTAGGGCTGAGACAATGCCCGCATGACGGAGACCACGGTCGGTATCGGCGGAGCGGCGGAGAGCACCGACATGGTGCTCAACATCGGCCCCCAGCACCCTTCCACGCACGGCGTGCTGCGCCTGCGCCTCGTCCTGGACGGCGAGCGGATCGTCAGCGCCGAACCGGTGGTCGGCTACATGCACCGCGGTGCGGAGAAACTCTTCGAGGCCCGCGACTACCGGCAGATCGTGATGCTCGCGAACCGCCACGACTGGCTGTCCGCGTTCTCGAACGAGCTGGGCGTGGTCATGGCCGTCGAGCGGATGCTCGGCATGGAGGTCCCCGAGCGGGCCGTGTGGATGCGGACGCTGCTGGCCGAGCTGAACCGGGTGCTGAACCACCTGATGTTCCTCGGCTCGTACCCGCTCGAACTGGGCGGAATCACCCCGATCTTCCACGCGTTCCGGGAACGCGAGGAGCTCCAGGCCGTCATGGAGGAGATCTCCGGCGGCCGTATGCACTACATGTTCAACCGGGTCGGCGGCCTCAAGGAGGACCTCCCGGCCGGGTGGCTCGGCCGGGCCCGCGCCGCCATCGCCGACGTGCGGACCCGGATGGACGTCTACGACAAGCTGGTCCACGGGAACGAGATCTTCCGCGGCCGTACGCGCGGGGTCGGCGTCCTGTCCGCCGAGGCGGTGCACGCGTACGGGGTCTCCGGCCCGATCGCCCGCGCCTCCGGCGTCGACTTCGACCTGCGCCGCGACGAGCCGTACCTGGCCTACGGCGAGCTCCAGGACGTCCTGAAGGTCGTCACGCGCACCGAGGGCGACTGCCTGGCCCGCTTCGAGTGCCTGCTGGACCAGACCCACAATGCGCTCGACCTGGCCGTGGCCTGCCTGGACCGGATGGACGACCTCCCGCCGGGGCCGATCAATCAGCGGCTGCCCAAGGTCCTGAAGGCGCCGGAGGGGCACACGTATGCCTGGACCGAGAACCCGCTCGGCATCAACGGCTACTACCTCGTCTCCAAGGGCGAGAAGACCCCGTACCGGCTGAAGCTGCGCAGCGCCTCGTACAACAACATCCAGGCGCTGGCGGTACTGCTGCCGGGGCAGTTGGTCGCCGACATGGTGGCGATCCTGGGTTCGCTCTTCTTCGTGGTCGGCGACATCGACAAATAGCCCGTCGGGGAGACATCGGATCCAGGGTGGGTTCGCGAGCATCTCCGGTCGGCGGAGCTGATGTCGGTGGGGCAGGGCAGACTGGGCGGCATGTCCCACTCTCCCCGCCGGGCCTGCCCCTCCTGCGGCCGCGACTGCGCCGTCACCGCCGGACGGATCGCCCGCCACGATCCACCCTCCGGGCGGGGGCGCGGCGACCTGGTGTCCTGCCCCGGATCCCGGGCCCGGGTGGTGCTCGGCGCCTCCGCGCCGACCCTGGACGGCTTCGTGCTGTCCGAACATCCCGGTCAGCTACCGCTGTTCTGAGGAGCTGGAGTACCGGGGACCGGGAGAACCCTGGAGCCGGGGGGCGCGGTGCTCGCCGCCCCGGGTGGTGTCCTTCGTCGTCTCGATGACCGCCGCCCGCTCGGTGGGGCGGGTCGCGCCGGCCGCGCCGTTGCCGCTGGAGCCGGTGGCCGTGACGCCCGCCCGGCCTTCCCCTGACCCCCGGCCGGCCGTCCGCTCGGCGCCGCAGGTGGTCCGCTGGTTCGACTCGATCCGCCGAGGCCCACCGGGGATTGCGGGACGGCCCTCAGGAGATCGCGGTGCGGAGCCGGGCCACGTCGATCGGCTCGGTCTCGTCATGAGCCGTCAGGTCGATGACCTGACCCACCGCGCGGGTCTCGTCGGTCGCCGGCTTGAACTCCGGCTCGACCACGGCCCGGGCGGCCTCGGCCTTGTGCACCGCGAGGGCCTCCGCGCCGACCACGTCGGCCAGGTCCTCGTTCTGCACCGCCTCGATCACCGCGCGGGCCTGTGCCGCGTTCTTGGTGCCGAAGAAGTCGAAGCCGCCCTCGACGCGCGAGGCCGTACGCCGCTGGGCGGCGTACGGGGCCACCGCGGCCGCCGGACGGCGGGCGGGCAGCGAGGCGGCAGCGGGGGTGTGGCCCCCGCCGGGGCCGGGGTCGGGATCGGGGGCCGACGGCCCCGCGGGCAGCGCCCGCGCCGCCTGACGCCTGCGGGCCAGCGCCTCCAGGGCCGACTGGGCCCGGGCGTAGCCGACCGCGGTGGGCGCGCCCGCCGAGGTGCGCTCCTCGGTGACGGCCGTCAGTTCCTTCGGCGCGGCGGCCGGAGCCGCGGAGGCCTCGATGGCCAGCAGCCGGCGGCCCTCCAGGGCGCTGGCGCGCTCGGTCTCGGCGGTCGCGTACCGCCTCAGCAGTGCCGCGTGCTCGCCGCGCAGGCCCGCCAGTTCGACCCGCTTGGCGCGCAGTTTGGCGTCGAGCCTGGCCCGCAGCATCCGGGCCTCTTCGAGGTCGGATTCGAGCTCGGCTATCCGCTCGTCCGTCCGCCACTCGTCCTTGACCCGCTCGCGCGCGAGCTCGGCCACGCGGCGGCCCGCCGAGCGGTCCCAGGCGCGCATGACGACGGCGCCGGCGACCCCGGCGGCCGCCGTGACGGCCACGAGGAGCCGGAGCGCCATCGGTTCCGCCGGCAACCAGGCCGCGCCGGCACCGACGACGGATACACCGGCCACGATCGTCGGCGTGAGCAGCCGGTGCAGGGGTTCGGGATTGCGGTGGCGTCCACGGGGCATGGCCCGAAATTTACAGGGCTTGGAGGTCGAGTGGGATACCCGCCCGGCAAACTCTTCCCGGGCAGTTAAGCCACTTTTCTCCATCAATCCCATGCGCGCTACTTCTTCAGCAGTCCCTTGGACTCCAGGTAGGCCTTCGCAACGTCGGCGGGCTTGGCGCGCTCGGCGTCCACCTTGCGGTTCAGATCGGCCAGGTCGGCCGTCGTGAGCGCCTTGGTCAGCTTGTCGAGCGCGGCCGCGATCTCCGGGGTTCCCGCGTCACCGGCATGGACCACCGGCAGGACGTTGTCGGCGTTCTGGAGCTTCTTGTCGTCCTCCAGCAGGACCAGGCCGTAGCTGTCGAGGGTGGCGTCGGTGGTCGTGGTGAGCACAAGCTGGTCGGCGCCGTCCTTGACCGCCTGCTTGGCCTGCGGGGTGCCGACGCCCTTCGGGTCGATACCGGAAACTTGAATTCCGTACGTCTTTGTCAGCCCCGGTGCGCAGAACGGCCGGACGCTGCATTCGTCTCCCGCCGCGACCTTCACCTCGAGTCCGGACTTACCAAGATCGGAAAGCGTCTTCAGGTTGTTCTTCCGGGCGAATTCCTTGGTCACGGCGAATGCGTTCTGGTCGACCGCCTCGCCGGCGGTCAGCGCCTTCAGGCCGAGCGGGGCCGCGAGCTTCTCCAGGGCCGCCACCGTCGCCGCGACGTCGCTGGAGGCGACCGGCTTCTCCTCGGGTGCCTTCGGGCCGTTGACCTTGGCGTTGAGGAACTCCGCGAGCGTGGCCGCGTACTCCGGGACGATGTCGATCTCGCCCTTCTCCAGCGAGGGCTCGTACAGCTCCCGGTTGTTGACCGTCTTGACCGAGGTGCTGTAGCCCGCGTCCTTGAGGATCTGCGCGTACAGCTCGGCCAGCACGTTCGACTCGGTGAACCCGGCCGCGCCGATCACCAGGCTGCCCTTGCCGCCGCCCGCGGACGAGGAGGAGTCGGCGGAGGCCGGGCCGCCGTCCTTGCTCTTCTCCAGGCTGTCGCCGCCACACGCGGCCAGTGACACCGTCAGGGCCAGGGCGCCCATGGACACGCCGAGGACGCGCGTGGTCTTGGTCATGGAGGTTCTCCGTTCGAGGCGATGGACAGAAATCAGCGGGACGCCGCGGCCCGCGGCAGCAGCAGCCGGTCCGCCGCCACCAGCGCGCCCTCCACCAGCAGGGCGAGCGCGGCCACCAGCAGGGCGCCCGCGACGACCTGCGGGGTGTTGTACGTGTTGAAGCCGGCGGTGATGATCCGGCCGAGGCCGCCCTGGCCGACCATGGCGGCGATCGTGGCCGTGGCGATGACCTGGACGGCGCCCGAGCGCAGCCCGGTCATCACCATGGCGCGCGCGAGCGGCAGTTCGACGCGCAGGAAGAGCTGGATCCCGGACATGCCCATGCCGCGGGCGGCCTCCACGACCGAGCGGTCCACCTCGCGCATGCCGACGTAGGCGTTGGTCAGCAGCGGCGGGACGGCGAAGAGCACGAGCGCGGCGATGGTGGGCAGGTAGCCGGCGTTCCGCAGCGGGGAGACCATGAACAGGGCCAGCACCGCGAAGACGGGGACGGCCCGGCCGATGTTGGAGATGTTGATCGCGAGGGTGCCGCCCTTGCCGAGGTGGCCGAGGAACAGGCCGATCGGCAGCGCCACCACGCAGGCGATCGCGAGCGCGACCGCGCTGACGTAGACGTGCTCGCCGAGCCGGTGCCAGACACCGCTCTCCCCGGACCAGTTGGCGCCGTTCGCCAGCCAGTCCCAGGCCCCTCCGAGGACGCCCCCCACGGCCTCAGGCCCCCTTCGCCGGAGCCGACGGCGACGTCGGAGCCGGAACCGGAACCGGAGCCATCCCCCGGGCCGCAGCCGACGCCCGGGCCGCGGCCCGGCCTCCGGCACCGGCCCGGGTCCACGGGGTGAGCAGCCGCTGGACGCCGAGCAGCAGCAGGTCGGCCGCGAGCGCGAGCAGCACGCACAGCACCGAGGCGGTGAGTACCTGGGCCTTGAAGGAACTGTTCACGGCCGGGGCGATGAGATTGCCGAGGCCGCCCTTGCCGACGATGGAGCCGACCGTGGTCAACGCGACCGTCGAGACGGTGGCGATCCGTACGCCGGCGAGCAGCGCGGGCAGCGCGAGCGGCAGTTCCACCTGCCACAGCAGGCGCCCCGGGCCGTATCCCATGCCGCGCGCGGCCTCCCGTACGTCCTCGGGGACGGCCTCCAGGCCGGCCAGGACGTTGCGGACCAGGATCGTCAGCGAATACAGCACCAGTCCCGTCACCACCGGGGCCGCCGAGAGTCCGAACACCGGCAGCAGCAGGGAGAACATGGCGAGCGAGGGGATCGTGTAGAGGAGGGTGGTCAGGCCGAGGACGGGTGCCGCCCAGTGGCGGCCTCGGCGGGCCAGCAGGGCGAGCGGCACGGACACGGCGATGCCGGTCAGGACCGACACGCCCGTGAGCCAGATGTGTTCGAGGGTGGCGTCGGTCAGTTCCTGGGAGCGGGAGGTGACGTAGTCCCAGCAGATCCAGTCGTTCGCCACCAGGCAGTTCTGTGCCGCCACACCCCTCACCCCCCGCCATTCGAACGTACGTCTTCACGGTCACCCGTTACAGCGACCCTAACCCCCACCACCCTCAATGGACGGAATCCTTCGCACGGGAGCAACACGGCCTTCACAAAAGAGCGGCCGGCGTGCGGAAAGATGGGTTGGTGATCCGATTCGAGCATGTGACCAAGCGATACCCCGACGGGACGACAGCCGTCGAGGACCTGTCCTTCGAGGTGGCGGAGGGTGAGCTGGTCACGCTCGTGGGACCGTCCGGCTGCGGCAAGACGACCACGATGAAGATGGTCAACCGCCTCATCGACCCGACCTCCGGCCGGATCCTCCTGGGCGGCGAGGACATCGCGGCCGCCGATCCGGTCGAGCTGCGCCGCCGGATCGGGTACGTCATCCAGCAGGTCGGGCTGTTCCCGCACAAGACGGTGCTGGAGAACACGGCAACCGTGCCGCAGCTGATCGGCACCCCGAGGGCGAAGGCCCGCGCCCGGGCGGCCGAACTGCTCGAACTGGTCGGCCTGGACCCGGCCGTGTACGGGGGCCGGTACCCGGAGCAGCTGTCCGGCGGGCAGCGCCAGCGCGTCGGCGTGGCCCGCGCGCTCGCCGCCGATCCGCCGGTGCTGCTGATGGACGAGCCCTTCGGCGCGGTGGACCCCGTGGTGCGCGAGCGGCTGCAGAACGAGTTCCTGACCCTGCAGAAGACGGTGCGCAAGACGATCCTGCTGGTCACCCATGACCTCGAGGAGGCGATCCGGCTCGGCGACCGCATCGCGGTCTACGGCACGGGCACCATCGAGCAGTTCGCCCGCCCGGCGGCCGTGCTCGGGGCGCCCGCCACCGACTACGTGGCCTCCTTCGTCGGCGCCGACCGGGGGCTCAAGCGGCTCGCGGTCACCGCGGTCGAGGTGGCCGACCTGGCCGCGGCGCAGGGGACGGACCCGGCGGCCTCGGTGGAGCTCGGGGCGACCCTGCGCGAGGCGCTCGCCGCCCTGCTGCAGGAGGACTCGGGGCGGATCGGGGTCACGGACCCGGAATCCGGCGCGCTGGTCGGCGTACTGACCCCGGAGGGCGTCCACCGGGCGCTGCGCCGGGCCCAACTGCAGGAGGCCTGACCCGTAAACGGCTG
>NZ_JBSGZP010000194.1:0-11236 GCF_053611065.1 Streptomyces sp. NPDC054840 | reverse complement strand
GGCATCGGTGTCACGACGGCCGGGCTACAGGGCCACGCCCAGCAGGGCGTCGACCGTGCGGGAGACCAGGCCGGGGGCCGACTCGTCGTCGCCGTCCGTGGCGATCTGCCGCTCGACCCAGCGGTCCACGGCCGCCAGGGCCGCAGGCGCGTCCAGGTCGTTCGCCAGGGCCTCGCGCACCTCCTCGACCAGGGCGTCGGCCGGGATGCCGTCCGGCCGGGACACGGCCGCGCGCCAGCGCTCCAGCCGGGTCACGGCCTCGGCGAGGATCTCGTCGGTCCACTCCCAGTCGGCCCGGTAGTGGTGCGACAGGAGCGCGAGGCGGATCGCCGCCGGGTCCACCCCGGCGCGCCGAAGCGCCGAGACGAAGACGAGGTTGCCCTTGGACTTCGACATCTTCTCGCCGTGCAGCGCCACCATGCCCGCGTGTACGTACGCCTTGGCCATCGGGAACTCGCCCGTCAGCGCCTGGGCGTGCGAGGCGCCCATCTCGTGGTGCGGGAACGCCAGGTCGGAGCCGCCGCCCTGGATGTCGAAGCCCATGCCCAGGTGGTCGAGGGCGATCGCCACGCACTCGATGTGCCAGCCCGGCCGGCCGCGGCCCAGCGAGGCGCCGTCCCAACTCGGCTCGCCCGGACGTGCGGCCATCCACAGCATCGGGTCCAGCGGATTCTTCTTCCCGGGCCGGTCGGGGTCGCCGCCCCGCTCCGCCGAGAGCAGCCGCATCGCCTCGGCGTCGAGGTGGGAGACCCCGCCGAAGTGCGGGTCGGCCTCGACCGAGAAGTAGGTGTCACCGTCGAGCTCGTACGCGGCTCCGGCGTCCCGCAGCCGCTCCACGAGCGGCACGATGCCGGGTATGGCCTCGACGGCGCCGATGTAGTGCTGCGGGGGCAGCATCCGCAGGGCGGTCATGTCCTCGCGGAAGAGCGCCGTCTCGCGCTCGGCCAGCTCGGTCCAGTCCTGGTTGTCGCGCAGAGCCCGCTCCAGCAGTGGATCGTCCACGTCCGTGACGTTCTGGACGTAGATGACCTGCCGCTTGGTGTCGAGCCACACGCGCTGTACGAGGTCGAACGCGTTGTAGGTCGCCGCGTGACCGATATGGGTCGCGTCGTACGGAGTGATGCCGCAGACGTAGATACGGGCGACGGGACCGGGGGCGAGGGTGATCGTCCCCTGGGTCGCGGAGTCGTGGATCTGGAGGTCGCGGCCCTTGCCAGGAAGGGCGGGGACCTCAGAAGCGGGCCAGGCATGCATGCGTCGAGCCTAACCGGACGGATGTTCCGGAAACGAACTGGACCTGCACTGTTGTCTTGATCGGCACCCTTGCGGTCTGGCCGGTTCTGTGCGTATGGCCGGTGGCTGATTCAGACCGGTGGCCACGGGATCGCCGGCCACTGCCCGGACGGCCGGGGATGGGTTCCGGTGCGCAGCAGCTGCCCCACCCGGTCCCGTACGGCGGCCAGCTCGACCGGCGTGATCAGTTCGGCCAGCCGGATGGCGAGCGGGGCTCCCTCGGCCAGCCCTGCGGCCAGCGCGGCCAGCACCTCGCGCGCGTCATCCGTCAGCGGCTCGCCCGCCCAGCCCCACAGGAGGGTGCGCAGCTTGTCCTCGGCGTGGAAGGTCACACCGTGGTCGATGGCGTAGAGCCGTCCGTCGGGCGCGGGCAGCAGGTGGCCGCCCTTGCGGTCGCCGTTGTTGATCACGGCGTCGAGTACGGCGAGGCGGCGCAGCCGGGGGTCGTCGGCGTGCACGAGCAGTGCGGTGCGGCCCTCACCGACCTCGGCGAGGGCGACGGCCTTCCAGCCCTCCCCCGCCTCCTCGCCGTCGACGAGCCCGAGGAGCGCGCCGAGCGGGGAGTCCTCGTCCGGCTGCTCCGCTTCGATCCACTGCTGGACCATGCCCTCGCCGTACGGGCCGTCGCGCAGCACGGTGGCGGGGACCAGGCCCCATCCGGTGGCCTCGGAGATCAGGTACGCGGCGACCTCCCGGCGGGCGAGGTTGCCGTCGGGGAAGTCCCACAGCGGCCGCTCGCCCTTGACCGGCTTGTACACGCAGTCGGCGCTCACGTCCCCGTACGTGACGCTGCACAGCAGGACGGCGTTGGACGCCTCGCGGATCCGGCCTATGACGGTGAGCTCGCCCTTGGCGAGCAGTTCCTCCAGTTCCCCCGTGTCCGTCACGCCTGGCGCCGGTAGCCGTTCTGGCGCGGGCACACGTGGCCCTCCGGGTCCAGCGGGAGGCTGCACAGCGGGCACGGCGGGCGGCCGGCGTTGACGACGTCCAGGGCCCGTTTGGCGAAGGCCCGGGCCTGGGCGCCGCTGAGACGGACCCGCAGCATCGGCGGGCCGTTCTCCTCGTCCTGCAGCAGTCGCTCTTCGGCCTCGGCGAGGTCCTCGACGGAGTCGGCGTCGAGTTCGACCAGCGCCTGGGCCTCGACGATCATGAGCTGCTCCTCGCCGTCCCAGGCCAGGGCCATGGTGCCGACGCGGAACTCCTCGTCGACCGGGACGTCCAGCGGCGCGGTGTCGGCGGCCTCGGCGGGGGCGACGGCCGGGACCGGGGCGTTGCCGCCGGACCGCCGTACGACCTCGTCCAGCAGCTCGTCCATCCGCTCGGCCAGCGCTGCGACCTGGGTCTTCTCCAGGGAGACGCTGGTGACACGGGGGCCGGCGGAGGCCTGCAGGAAGAACGTACGGCGTCCCGGCAGACCGACCGTGCCGGCCACGAAGCGGTCCGGGGGGTCGTAGAGGAACACCTGACGGGGCACGTCCAGTCTCCAAGTCTCGGCGGCAGGGGCAGGTCTGCGCCCTTGTGTTGGCCCGTCCACCCTACTGCGCCGGGCGATCAAGCAGCGCCCGCGCCGCCTCCCACGACGGCGTTCCCGGCGTCTTCGGTGTCTTTGTCCGATGCGACGGTCTCCGGTGCGGCGGGGCGCCGGACGAGCGAGCCGAAGTCCCCGGTGTCACCGAGCCGGAACACGAAGGGCCGGGTGGTGGTGTACCGGATGGCGGTCACCGAGCAGGGGTCGACGTGGATGCGCTGGAAGAGGTCCAGGTGCATCCCCAGGGCGTCCGCGACAAGGGACTTGATGATGTCGCCGTGCGAGCACATCAGGAAGACGGCGTCGCTGCCGTGCTCCTGCTCGATCCGCGCGTCCCAGTCGCGTACGGCCTCCACGGCGCGCGCCTGCATGGCGCGCATGGACTCGCCGCCGGGGAAGGCGGCGGCCGACGGGTGCTGCTGGACGATCTTCATCAGCGGTTCGTCGGAGAGCTCGGACAGTTTGCGGCCCGACCATTCGCCGTAGTGGCACTCACCGATCCGCTCGTCGGTGTGCAGTTCCAGCTCCGGCCGGGCGGCCAGCAGGGGCGCCAGGGTCTCCCGGCAGCGCTGCAGCGGGCTGGTGACGGCGGCGGCGAGCGGTACGCCCGCCAGCCTGCCGGGCAGCGCTGCGGCCTGCTCGGCACCGCGCTCGTCGAGGGCCACTCCGGGGGTCCATCCGGCGAGCAGCCCAGCGGTGTTGGCGGTGGACCGCCCGTGTCGTACGAGGATCAGCGTGGCCATGGGGCCAGGGTATGCGCCGGCGCGGGTGTGCGGGCGGGCGCTGGGCAGGGAAGAATGCCCCGCGTGATTGTGGACTGCGCGATTTACCGGGACGGCCGCCGTACCGAGGGACCGGACGATTTCTCGGACGCCCTCGACCAGGCCCGGGCCACCGGTGACGCCTTCCTGTGGATCGGCATGCACGAGCCGACGGCGAAGGAATTCGACCACGTCAGCCAGGAGTTCGGCCTGCACCCGCTGGCGGTGGAGGACGCGCTGACCGCGCACCAGCGCCCGAAGCTGGAGGTGTACGACGATTCGCTGTTCGTCGTCCTCAAGCCGGTGCGGTACGACGAGGCCACGGACACGGTGACCGCGGGCGAGCTGATGGTCTTCATAGGGGACTCGTTCGTCGTCACGGTCCGGCACGGCGAGGGGGCCCCGCTGGCTGCCGTGCGCCACCGGCTGGAGCAGGACCCGGACGTGCTGCGGCACGGCCCGACGGCGGTGCTGTACGCGGTGTCCGACGCGGTGGTCGACCACTACATCGAGGTGGCGGCCGAGCTCCAGGCGGATCTGGAGGAACTGGAGGCCGAGGTCTTCGCCCCGAACGCCTCGGACACCAAGAACACCGCCGCCCGGATCTACGGGTTCAAGCGGCAGGTACTGGAGTTCCGGCGGGCGACGAGCCCGCTGCTCCAGCCGATGGACCGCCTCGCCTTCGGGCAGGTGCCGTTCGTCCACGAGCACGCCCAGCCGTTCTTCCGCGATGTCGCCGATCACCTGACCAAGGCGAACGAGTATATCGAGGGTCTGGACCGGCTGCTGTCGGACGCGCTCTCCGCGCACCTCGCGCAGATGGGCCTGCGGCAGAACGACGACATGCGCAAGATCTCGGCCTGGGCGGCGATGGCGGCCGTCCCCACGATGGTGGCGGGCATCTACGGGATGAACTTCGACCACATGCCCGAGCTCCGGCACACCTGGGGCTATCCGGCGGTGCTGGTGGTCATGGCGGCCACGTGTCTGGGCCTGCACCGGATGTTCAAGCGCCGGGGCTGGCTCTGAGTTCCCGCTCGCGCGCGGCGTCGGCGGAGTCCGGCGCGGCGGCCGGTGTGCCGAGGGGGTCCAGGTGCTCCGGCAGCCGCAGGTCCACCATCCGGTGCCAGCCGCCGAACCGCTCGTACGCGTACATCGCGCGGATGCCGGTGGCGAGCGCGGCCGCCTTCGGGGCGGGCCAGTGCAGCAGCCGTCCCATGTGCCTCATGACGGCGAGGCTCACGTCCCGGTAGACGGAGATCTCGGCGAGCGCGCTCTCGCGGAGCACCCGCTGGATGGTGCGGCCGTATCCGGACCGGGCGAGGCGCAGCAGTTCCTCGTGGCAGTAGGCGAGGTGGTTGTCCTCGTCGTGGCTGATCATGTGGATCGCCTTGCCCACCTCGGCGTGGTCGCCGAAGTACCTGACCAGCATGTCCATCTGGTCGGCGGCGCGCTGCTCGGTGACGCGGCTGTGCGCGAGGTAGACGACGATGTCCTCCTCGGTCAGCGCCAGCTCCCGGCGCAGTTTCTCGTGCGCGAGGCCGATGCCGCGGCGCTCCAGCAGCATCGTGTAGTCGGTCTCGGGGGGTACCGGGACGGCGGGCAGGCCGCGCTTGCGGAGCAGGGCGTGAAAGATCCGGCCGTGCTTGTCCTCGTCGGCGCCGTGTCGGGTGATCTTGGGCGCGAGGTGGCGCATGCCGTCGGGCACCAGGGCCGCGATACGGGCGTTCTCCCAGCCGCCCTGGGTCTCCCCGCTCGCGGCGATGGAGCAGAACAGCTGGAAGGAGTCGTCGTTGTCGACGATCTCCTGGAACAGGCTGCGGGCAGAGAGCATGGAACGAGTCAAACGCCGGTCGGCGGGGCGGGCAACCGATGGGTCGCGCCAGGGCGTGTTTGAGAAGGAGCGCCGGGCGCCCGGAGGGCGAGGCCTGCGGCGTCCGGTGCCGTGCATCGCAAGGCGGAGGGCCGCCCGTGTGCTTGCAGTACTCCGGCGCCCCGACAACGCGGCGACGTGCGGTGCCGGACGCCGCAGGCCAGGCGGGACCTGAAAAACACGCCCGCCCTACTCGTCCGAATGAACGAATGAGGGGTCGGGGCGCCGCGCGTAACCCGGCGGGCGTTCCCGGCGTTGTTCCCTGCGTCGGCCGTGGCGGGGAAGACCCCCCGAGCCCCCACCACGGCCGCAGAAGCGTTCACCGGTGCCGGCGGACACCCGCCGGCATCCGGATCGGCCGATCAGGCGATCAGGCGAGACCCGCCCGTTCCATGGCCTCGGTGCCGGCACGCAGGGCGGCGATCCGCTCGTCCAGGGTGAATCCGGCCGGGGCCAGCGTGAGGGTGGTGACCCCGGCCTCCGCGTAGGCCCGCATCCCGTCGGCGATCCGGGCGACCGGGCCGAGCAGGGTGGTCGAGTCGATCAGCGAGTGCGGGACCGCCTCGGCCGCGCCGTTCTTGTCGCCCGCCAGGTACTTGTCCTGGATCTCGGCGGCTTCCTTCTCGTATCCCATGCGCTGGGCCAGCTGGTTGTAGAAGTTCTGCTTCCGGCTGCCCATGCCGCCCACGTACAGGGCGGTGTACGGGCGGAACATGTCCGCGAGCGCGTTCACGTCCTCGCCGAGGGCCAGCGGCACGGTCGGGCAGACGTCGAAGCCCTCCATCGTCAGCCCGGCCTTCTCGCGGCCCGCCCGGATGTGGGTGAGGGCGGTGGCCTCCAGGTGCTCGGCCGCCGGGAAGATCAGCAGCGCGCCGTCGGCGATCTCTCCGGTCTGCTCCAGGTTCTTCGGTCCGATCGCGGCGATGTAGAGCGGGATGTGCTCGCGCTCGGGGTGCACGGTCAGCTTGAGCGGCTTGCCCGGGCCGCCCGGCAGCGGCAGGGTCCAGTGCGCGCCCTCGTAGGAGAGCCGCTCGCGGGTCATGGCCTTGCGGACGATCTCCACGTATTCGCGGGTGCGGGCCAGCGGCTTGTCGAACTTGACGCCGTACCAGCCCTCGGAGACCTGCGGGCCGGAGACGCCGAGGCCGAGCCGGAAGCGGCCCTTGGTGAGCGAGTCGAGGGTGGCCGCGGTCATGGCGGTCATCGCGGGCTGGCGGGCCGGGATCTGGAGGATCGCCGAACCCACGTCGATGCGCTCGGTCTGGGCCGCTACCCAGGCGAGCACGGTCGGGGCGTCGGATCCGTAGGCCTCGGCGGCCCAGCAGACGTCGTAACCCAGGCGGTCGGCCTCCTGGGCGACGGCGAGGTTGTCGGCGTCCATGCCCGCGCCCCAGTAACCAAGATTGATGCCGAGCCGCATGTATCGTCCCCTTACCGGTTTACCGATCAGTAACGTTGGTGTGCGGGGACTGTAGCGCGCCAGGGTGCTCCGCGTCAGCGCCCCAGTAGTCTCAGCGCTCATGGAGCAGAGGCATCTCGGCCGCACCGGACTGCGCGTCTCCCGGATCGGCCTCGGCACCCTCACCTGGGGCCGCGACACCGGCGAGGAAGCGGCCGCCGAGCAGGTGAAGACGTTCTGGGAAGCGGGCGGCACGCTCGTCGACACCGCCGACGTGTACGGGGGCGGTGAGGCGGAGTACCTCCTCGGGCAGTTGGTGGGCGGGCTGGTCCCGCGCCGGGACCTGGTGATCGCGACCAAGGCGGGCAGCGTGCCGGACCCCGACCGGAGGTTCGACGGCTCGCGCGGGCACCTGCTCGCCGCCCTCGACGCCTCGCTGGACCGACTGGGCACCGACTACGTCGACCTGTGGCAGGTGCACGCCTTCGACCCCGCCACCCCGCTGGAGGAGACCCTGCAGGCGATGGACCTGGCCGTGAGCAGCGGCCGGGCCCGGTACGCAGGGCTGGCGGGCTTCTGCGGCTGGCAGCTGGCGAAGGCGGCGACCTGGCAGCTCGCGGCCCCCGGCGTGCGCACCCGTATCGCCTCGACGCAGATGGAGTACTCCCTGCTCCAGCGCGGGGTGGAGCGCGAGGTGCTGCCGGCCGCGCTGGACCTGGGCATCGGCCTGCTGCCGTCCTCGCCGCTGGCCCGGGGGGTGCTGACGGGCAAGTACCGGGACGGCACCCCGACCGATTCCCGGGGCGCCTCGGAGTCACTGGCCGCCCTGGTGGACCCGTACCTCGACGAGGCGGCGGGGCGGATCGTGGACGCGGTGGTCACGGCGGCCCAGGGGCTGGCCGTGACCCCGCTCCAGGTGGCCCTGGCGTGGATCCGGGACCGGCCGGGGGTGGTGGCGCCGATCGTCGGCGCGCGGACGTCCGCGCAGCTCGGGGCGGCGCTGTCGGTGGAGGCCCTTAGTCTTCCGGAGGAGATCTGCCGGGCGCTGGACGATGTTTCGGCTCCGGTGCACCGCTACCCCGATCAGGACTGGAGCACGCTGTGAGTACGGACCCTCAGGCCGATACCGCTGCCGCGGAGAACCCGGCCACCCCGGAGGCCGAGCCGTCCGCAGCCGCCGAAGCGGAAGCGGAAGCGGTGCTCGAAGGCACACCCGAGCCCGAGCCGGGCGAAGCCGGAGCCGAGCCGGGCGAGGCGGGTGCCGAGCCGGGCGAGGCGGGTGCCGAGCCGGGCGAGGCGGGTGCCGGCATCGGTGACGGGCCGGGCTCCGCCGAAGCCGCCACCGGCCCGGCCGCCGAAGGCGGGGACGGGGACGCGGGGGCGGAGCCCGCGGTTTCGGGAGGGGGCGGGGAGGGGGAGAGCCCCGCGGGAACCGGTCCCGATACCCCGGCCCCACCCGCGCTCTCCGAGGCCCAGGCCGAACTGGCCGCCCAGAAGGTCGAGCGGGAGCGCATCGCCCGGCGCAAGGCCGAGCGGGAGGCGCCCGTCGAGGCCGGGGCGAAACTCAGCGGGAAGGCCGCCGACCTGCTGGCCGCCGTACGGGCCGTGGAGGGCGGCGCCAAGCCCTCCACCGTGTACTTCGACGAGGCCCCGGCCGCCCCCCGCAAGGCACCCGCGGCGCCCCCCGCCCCGCGCCCCGCCGCCGCGGCCGCACCGGCAGCGCCCTCCGCCGACGCCGTCGAGGGGGTACGGGCCGTACTGGCCCGCGGTGGCGCCCCCGAGGCGCTGGCCGCCCCGGCCGCGGCCGCCCTGGGCGAGGACGCCGCCGGGCAGCTCACCGAGAACCCCTGGCGGCTGCTGTCGCTCCCGGCCGTACGCCCGGCCCAGGCCGACGGTTTCGCCCGGGCCCTGCTGGGCCCCGAGGCGGGTCCCGGGGACGAGCGCCGCACCACCGTCCTGGTCGGCTGGCTGCTGGCGCAGGCCGGGCTGAAGGGGCACACCGCGCTGGAGGCCCCGGTGCTGGAGAAGGCCCTGGCCCAGTACGGGGTACCGGATCCGGCCGAAACGCTGGAACAGGCCATCACCGAAGGCTTGGTGCTCGTCTTCCACGAGCCCCTCGGGCCGCCGGTCGCCGAGGACGCCGAGCAGCCGGTAAGGGTCCTGGTGGGCCTGGAGGGCGCCGCCATGGCCGAGGAGAGCCTGGCCGACGGCCTGGCCAGGCTGGCAGCCGGAACCTTCGACGACGCGGCGCAGTGGGAGCGGGCCGCCGGATCCGCGCCGAGCCCCTCCGCCGCCGAGCTGATCCGCGCCGTCGCGGGCCACGGCCTGGTCACCCATACCGGCGGCGAGGCCGCCCGCGCCGAACCGGTCGCCCTGGCCGCCGCGGCCAGGGAGCTGGGCCGGCGGGTCTGCGTGGCCGCGCACGCCCCCGGCGGCGGCCCGGACCCGGTGACCGTGGCAGGGCTGCTGACCGGGGCCGAGGGGCCCGGGCGGGACACGGACGGCCGGTTCGCGCTGGACCTGCTGGTGGTGCTGGACGCCCCGCAGCTGGACGTGGAGACCGCGGCCGCGCTGGTGGAGTCCGTCCCGGACGGGGCCCGGCTGGTGCTCTCCGGGGACCCCGGCGTGCTCGGGTCCGCCGGAGCCGGGCGGGTGTTCGCCGATGTGCTGGCGGCCCGTACCTGCCCGCAGCTGGTCTCCCGTACCCCCGACCCGGGCCCCCTCGGCGAGCTCGTCTCCGGGGTCGGCATCGGGGAGCTGAACCAGGTCGACGCCCCCGGCAAGGAGGTCGTCATCGTCCCGGTGAAGGATGCCGGGGAGGCCGTGCACCGGGCCGTGCAGCTGGTGTCGGAGTCGGTGCCGCGGGCCTTCGGGATCCCGGCGGACAGCGTGCAGGTGATCACCCCGGGCCACGGCGGCTCGGCCGGCACCCGGGCGCTGAACACCGCCCTGAAGGAGCGGCTGAACCCTGGGCCGGGCCGCTTCGGCGGCTTCGACCCCGGTGACCGGGTCGTCCACGTACCGTCCGCCGGGCGGGCCCTGCCGGCCCGGGTGGTGTCGGCCGACGCCGAGGGCCTGCACCTGGACCGGGCGGGCGCGCGGATCGTCGTACCGAAGGAGCTCGTCGAGTCCCAGGTGCGGCACGGCTGGGCGGTGACGGCGCACCAGGCCGTGGGCACGCGCTGGCCGGCGGTGGTCGTCGTACTGCCGGGTGACGCGGCGCAGGCGCTGTCGCGGGACTGGGTCTACACCGCGTTCGGGCGGGGCGAGCGGCACCTGTCCGTGGTGCACGGGGTCGACCAGGCGCTGCCGCACGCGGTGGCCGAGGTGCCCGCGAAGCCGCGTACGACGCGCCTGACGGGCCTGCTGACGGCCCTCGCGACGGCGGGCGCGCAGCCGGAGTGAACCGCCGTGGCCCCGTCCGCAAGGGCGGGGCCACGGTGTCCGGCATCTGCGGAGCGAGGGTCGGGCCGGGGTCAGGCCGGGGTCAGGCCCGGCTCCGCGGCCTCCTCCTCGTCCCCGTCGAACTCGTCCGCCTCCTCGTCGAAGACGGAGCTGACGTCGAAGCGGTGCAGCACGTCCTGCGGGTCGATGTGCCCGAAGGGCGAATTGAGCCACTCCCCCGGTTCAGCCACCTCCTCGGAGGCCGCGATCCAGAGCGTGGAGTCACCCTCCTCCAGCCCGAAGTCCTTGTAACGGGAGGCGATCTCGTCGGGCTCGTACTCCCCGAAGAGGACGCCCAGCGCGTCGGCGCTGCCGCCGTCCTGGACGAACTCGGCGTCCCGGTCGTGCGCGGCGACCCGCTCGGCCTGGGCGATCAGCCGGGCCGGTTCGACCACGGCGTAGTCACGGCGGATGAGCACGCTGAAGGCGGCGGGCTCGGCGGGGCCGGTGTACGGGACGGCGTCCTCGGGCGTGGGGATCTCGAAGGGGGTGACCTCGTCGTAGCGGTCGTAGAGGAGTTCGTCGTACACCTCGGACGCGGCGGCGAGTTCGTTGAACGCGGCGTAGACGTCCGGGTCCTCGTCCCCGATCCTGCGCTCGACCGCGGCGAGGTGACGGTCGAGCGCGGCCTTGACCGCCTCGGCGGCGGCGCGTACCTCGGCAACAGTGGGCAGATCGGCATCAGACATAGAGCAGACGCTATCCGTAGCAGGGCTCTGCCCGCACAATAGATGCGATGCCGGAATACGAATTTGTCGACGTGTACGTGCCCCGCGGTGTCCCTCGCAAGGAGGCGACCCGCCTGCTGACCGACCATGCCGAGTACGGGAACTGGGAACTCGACCGGCTGAGCCTGTACCGGGACGGCAGTCGCCGTGTGCGACTGCGCCGCCGGATCATCCGTCAGGTCCGCGCGACCTGGTGACGTGGGCCCCGGG
>NZ_JBSGZP010000193.1:0-11240 GCF_053611065.1 Streptomyces sp. NPDC054840 | reverse complement strand
TCCCCGGTCAGCGAGGAGATGTCGGCGCCCGCGCAGAAGGTCGGTCCGGCCCCGGTCAGCACGAGCACCCGCACGGCCGGATCGTCCGCCAGGCCCGTCAGCAGCTCCGGGAGCGCCCGCCACATGGCGGCGGTCATGGCGTTGCGCTTGGCGGGGTGCGAGATGACGACCGTGGCCACCCCGTCGGCGACCGTGTGCAGGAGGTGTGCGTGCTGGGCAGCGTCCATGCGCCGGATGCTATCCCGGGCGGTCGTACCTATGATCAAGGGAGTCCGTCGGGGGTGCGAGGAGGAGGCACGTCCATGGGCGCAGACCGTGTGGAGGGTACGGGAGCGAAGGCCGGTGGCCCGCAACCGCAGCGGGAGAAGAAGAAACTCAGCCGCAGTTTCGCGCTGATGACGGCGCTCGGGGTGATCCTGGTGCTGGCCGGTCTGGTCGGCCTGGTCTACACGGGAGTGGCCACCCTCACCTCGATGTTCCTCTTCGGCTGGCTGCTCCTGGTCGGTGGTGCGGTGGGCCTGCTGCAAGCCGTGCAGTCGCGCGGGAGCAACTACTTCTGGCTCGCCGTCGTCGTCGCCGCGATCAACCTGGCCGCCGGCTTCGTGATCCTGCGCCGCCCCGAGGCGAGCGCCGAGGCACTGACCATGTTCGCCGCGCTGCTCTTCCTCACGGGAGGGGTGTTCCGGCTGGTCGGGGCGCTGGTGGTGCGCGGCGCCGATTTCGGGCTCGCGGTCGTCCAGGGCGCCTTCGGGATCCTGCTCGGCTTCCTGGTCCTCTCCAACTGGCCCGGCAACAGTCTGTACGTGATCGGAACCTTCTTCTCCCTCGCCCTGCTGTTCGACGGGCTGAGCCTGGTGGCCATGGGCATGGGGTCCCGGCGCATCCTGGGGTTGGTCAGGGAGGACGAGGCTTCGGCGGAGGCTGTCGCGCCGGACGGGGCGAACGAGGCGGCCGCGAAGCGGCCAGCAGAAGATCAGGAACAGTCGAACAACTGACTCTGTCATACGCCAGCGGTCAGAAAGTGTCCGATAGACGCTGACTTATGGTCAGCAGTCGGGGCCGGACCAGCCGGTTCCCCACCCTTGTCGCGTGGAGACGATCGAGCGCGAAGACGGGGGACGGAAGATGGATCTCAGCGGGAGCGTCCCGCCGGTCAAGGCGGGTGAGGTGGAGGCTCCGGCCGACCCCCTCGCCTACGAGGGAGTGTGGAGGTTCACCGCGCCCGCGGTTGAAGAATCCGTTCCGCAGGCCCGCCGAGCGGTCCGGGACCTGCTCGGGCGTCAGGGTGTGCCGGCCCATCAGGACCTGGTCTACTCCCTGCTCCTGATCGTCTCCGAGCTGGTGACCAACTCGGTCCGGCACGCCGCCCTGCTCTCGCCGGAGGTCGCGGTCGAGGTCGCGATCGGCCGTGAGTGGGTGCGGGTGGCCGTGGAGGACAACCACCCCTACCGACCCAAGGCGCTGGAGGCCGACTTCGGCCAGACCGGCGGCCGGGGCCTGCTCCTGGTTCGGGAGATCACCCTGGAGGCCGGCGGGGTCTGCGACGTCGAGCACACCTCGACCGGCGGCAAGGTGATCTGGGCGGCTCTGCCGCTCACCGCCCCGCCGACCGCCTGCTGAGCGGCGGCCGACGGGCGGGCGGACAGCGGGAGAGCGGAGCGGCGTACGGGCTACCAGCCCGCCGCGTCGCCGGTCAGCTCGCGGATCGCGGGCCGCGCCGCGTCCAGCACGGTCATGAACCAGGCCGAGAACGGCACTTCGGCGTGCCGCTTCGCCAGTTCCTCGGCGGTGACGAAGGCGGTGTCCTCGACCTCCTCCGGATCCGGCCGCACGACAGCCTGCGCGAGTCCCACGAACAGGTGATTGAACTCCTGCTCCACCAGACCCGATGCCGGGTCCGGGTGGTTGTAGCGCACCGTCCCCGCCTGCGCGAGCAGCGAGGGCGACAGCCCCAGCTCCTCATGGGTCCGCCGGGCCGCGGCCGCGAACGGCGACTCCCCGGGGTAGGGGTGACCGCAACAGGTGTTCGACCAGACGCCGGGGGAGTGGTACTTCCCGAGGGCCCGCTGCTGGAGCAGCAGACGGCCCTGCTCGTCGAAGAGGAACACGGAGAACGCCCGGTGCAACCGGCCGGGCGCCTGATGGGCGGAGAGCTTCTCCGCCGTGCCGATGGTGTTGCCGGCCTCGTCGACCAGTTCGAGCATGATCGGTTCTTGAGTACCGGTGCCGTTGGACGCGCGGTTCGCGGCGGTGGCTGGTGTGGTCGGCATACCCATCCTTCGCTTCGGACTTCGGCCTTCAGTCTGCCGTACAAAAGAGGCTTGTCCCCACTTCGGAGATCCACGCATGTCCGCCCCCCGTGGCGTGCTAGGCCTGTCCGCACAGGCGGCGGGGGGCGGACCACCTCACGTGTCACTCACATGACCTCGCGTGCGCGTCAGACTCCGAACGGGGCCGGATATCTGATCGTTCCCGTCGGCACCGGGCGGGAATCATCCAGGACCAGTGCCATCAGGGCCTCGTCGGGAACCTCGAAGGGGGCCCGGATCCCGAAACGCGACGCCGGGACGAAACCGAAGCGCGGATAGTACTCCGGGTGCCCCAGGACGAGGACCAGTGACTCCCCGCGCTCCCGGGCCGCCGCGAGCAGGGCCCGTACGACCGAGCTGCCCGCGCCCGAGCGCTGCAGCGCGGGATCGGCCGCCACCGGGGCGAGCGCGAGGGCCGGGGCGCCGTCGACCTCGCACCGGGTCAGCAGGGCGTGCGCCGCCACCGAACCGTCCGGGGCCTCGGCCACGTACGACAGCCCGGGCAGCCAGGCGTCGTCGGCGCGCAGCGCGTCGACGAGGCCGGCCTCCAGCGGAGTTCCGAACGCCGCCAGATTCACCCCCCGTACGGCCGCCACGTCGGCCGAGGTCTCCGGCCGGGCGGGCCAGGCGTCGCCGTCCCCGGCGCTCACCGGACGCAGGACGTAGCCCGCGTACCCGTACTCGTGGCCGTGGCGGACCCGTACGCCGAGCTCCTCGCGCGTCGCGGTCAGGGCCCGCGCCATCGCCGGGCCACCGGTTCCGGACAGGGTACGGACCCGCTCGGCGAGCGGGCCGTAGTACTCGGCCCAGTCGGAGTCGGGCAGCTCGTGCACGCCGAGTACCTGGTACCCGGCTGCTTGGGCGGCCGCGAGGTTGCCGGCCGTGGTGCGCAACGCGTACTGCGGGTCCCAGAAGGCGCGGGCGCCCGCGGACGGCTGCGCGACCGACCACTGGCACTCGGTCAGGACGAGGGTGCCGCCCGGGGCGAGCAGCCGCCTCCACCGCGCGAGCGCGGCGTCGAAGCCGAGGATGTAGGCGGAGCCCTCCGCCCAGACGAGGTCGAAGGAGCCGTCCTCGAAGCCCTTGCCCGGGAGTGCGCCCATGTCCGCCTCCACGGTGCGGACCCGGCCGGCGAGACCGCGGGCCGCGGCGGCCGCGCGTAGCTCGTCGAGGAAGGGGGCGTGCAGGTCGACGGCGGTCACCTCGGCGCCGTCCGTCCCGGCCGCCCCCGTCTCGGCGGCGAGCAGCAGTGCGCTGCGGCCCGGACCGCAGCCGAGGTCGAGGACGCGCGGCCGCTCGGGCAGCGGTCCGCACAGGGACAGCAGGTGGCGGGTGCTCGCGTCGGAGCCCGGAGCCTGCCGGGGCAGGCCGTGGTGGAGGGCGAAGAAGGCGTGCGTGAAGTCGTCGGCGCCGTCGGGATCGACGGTGTCGCCGAAGGAATTGCTGTCGGTCAACGTGAACCCTTGGAACGGGGGCTCCGGCCGACGAGGCCCAGCTGTGTGATCAGGCCCGGCCGGATGCCCGGAAGAAATGGGAGATGCACCGGAGTTCGCTGCGCATGGCCGCGACCACTACGACGGTCATCAACCCACCTCTTTCCACTCGACACGTTCAGGGGCGTGTCCACCGTAACATCCGGGCCGTTTGTGGTACCGCGCCGTGATCGTCAATGATGATCGGAACCCGGCCCGGGGCCCGGATATTCGGCCTATCAGGGCGTAAACGGGTGGTGAACCCCTGCTTCCATTCATCCGATAGCCTCTGCCGACGTGCCGCCGCCCCATAAGGGCGCGCGTTCGGAATCCGTTACAAGGAGTGAGTTCGTCTGCCGACCGTCATCCTCACCGGCCTGCCGGTCCCCGGATCACCGCTCGCGGACGATCTGCGCTCCCTCGGCTTCGACGTCCGCCCGGCCGCCGGTCCTCAGGACGCCGCCGCCGCACTGGCGGGCGTACCCGCCGACCAGCGGGTGGCCGTCGTGGACAGTGCCTTCGTCGGGCACGTGCACGCACTGCGCCTCGCGCTGACCGACCCGCGCTTCGACGCCTGCGCCGTCGCCGGTGCCCTCGCCGTCCAGGCCGGGGCCCGCGGTGCCCTCGACAAGGCCGCCGCCGAGGCCGCCGCCGAGGGCCCCGGCGGGGCCGCCGACGAGGCCGGCCCGTACCCGGACCGGCTCGCGGCCGTCGTCGAGGCCGCCGGGACCGCCGTCCAGCGCCCCGAACTGGGCACGCTCGTCGCCACCGTCCCCACCACTCGCGCGGACCGGGACGCGGCGACCGCCGCCGTCGCCGCCGTCGACGACGAGGCCGTGCGCCTGCGGACCGCCGTGAAGTCCCGCGACGGCTTCTTCACCACCTTCTGCATCAGCCCGTACTCGCGCTACATCGCCCGCTGGTGCGCACGCCGCGGCCTGACCCCGA
Source organism: Streptomyces sp. NPDC054840 (assembly GCF_053611065.1). NCBI lineage: Bacteria > Bacillati > Actinomycetota > Actinomycetes > Kitasatosporales > Streptomycetaceae > Streptomyces > Streptomyces sp. NPDC054840. The sequence goes on along the minus strand of NZ_JBSGZP010000193.1, from coordinate 6,511 downwards.
ACCAGGTCACCACCGCCTCGCTGATCACCGCGCTGATCGCGGCCGGCTGCGCGGCCACCGGCGAACGCTGGGGCTATGTGGCGGCCGGTGTGCTGCTCCTCGTCTCCTTCGTACTGGACTGCACCGACGGGCAGCTCGCCCGGTACTCGCTCCAGTACTCGACGATGGGTGCCTGGCTCGACGCCACCTTCGACCGCGCGAAGGAGTACGCCTTCTACGCGGGCCTCGCGCTCGGCGCGGCGCGCAACGGCGACGACGTCTGGGCCCTGGCCGTGGGCTCCATGATCCTCATGACCTGCCGGCACGTCGTGGACTTCTCCTTCAACGAGGCCAACCACGACGCCACCGCCAACACGTCTCCCACGGCCGCCCTCTCCGGCCGGCTGGACAGCGTCGGCTGGACCGTGTGGGTCCGCCGGATGATCATCCTCCCGATCGGTGAGCGCTGGGCGATGATCGCGGTGCTGACCGCTTTCACCACGCCCCGGATCGTCTTCTACGCCCTGCTGATCAGCTGCGCCTTCGGCGCCCTCTACACCACCGCCGGGCGGATCCTGCGCTCCCTGACGCGCAAGGCCACCCGCACCGACCGGGCGGCCCAGGCGCTGGCCGACCTCGCCGACTCCGGCCCGCTCGCCGAGCTCCAGGCCCGCCTGCTGCGCGGCCGCGCGGGGTCCTTCGGCTCCGTGTACGTGGCGGCCCTGGGCACGCTGGTGATGATCGCGGGCGCCGTGTTCCTGCCGTTCGGCGACCCCCGGCTGATCGCCGTCGCGGTGATCTATGTCATGACGGCCGGCCTCGCCGTCGCCGCGCCCCTCAAGGGCGCCCTCGACTGGCTGGTCCCGCCGCTGTTCCGGGCCGCCGAGTACGTCACCGTCCTCGCGCTCGCCGTCAAGGCGGACGTCCCGGGGGCCCTCCCGGCGGCATTCGGCCTGATCGCGGCGGTCGCCTACCATCACTACGACACGGTGTACCGCATCCGCGGTGGCACCGGCGCGCCCCCGCACTGGCTGGTGCGGACGATCGGCGGCCACGAAGGCCGGGTCCTGCTGATCACGGCCCTGGCGGCCGTCCTCGTATCGCGCGAAGCGGACTTCCCCGTCGCGCTCACGGTCACGGCCGTGTTCGTGGCACTCGTGGTGCTCGTGGAGAGCATCCGATTCTGGGTCTCCTCCGGAGCACCCGCCGTACATGACGAAGGAGAACCAGCATGATCGGCCTTGTACTCGCTGCCGGTGCCGGACGCCGTCTGCGTCCCTACACCGACACCCTGCCCAAGGCGCTCGTGCCGGTCGGCCCCGAGGGCGACGAGGCGAGCCTCACGGTTCTCGACCTGACCCTCGGCAACTTCGCCGAGGTCGGCCTCACCGAGGTCGCCATCGTCGTCGGCTACCGCAAGGAAGCCGTGTACGCCCGCCGGGAGGCCCTGGAGGCCAAGTACGGCGTCAAGATCACGCTGATCGACAACGACAAGGCCGAGGAGTGGAACAACGCCTACTCCCTGTGGTGCGCGCGTGAGGTCCTCAAGCAGGGCGTGATCCTCGCCAACGGCGACACCGTCCACCCGGTCTCGGTCGAGCGCACCCTGCTCGCCGCCCGCGGCAACGGCCAGAAGATCATCCTCGCCCTCGACACGGTCAAGAACCTGGCCGACGAGGAGATGAAGGTCGTCACCGCCGACGGCAGTGCTTCCCGGACCGGCGTCCAGAAGATCACCAAGCTGATGGACCCCGCCGACGCCACCGGCGAGTACATCGGTGTCACCCTCATCGAGCCCGAGGCCGCCGAGCAGCTGGCCGAGGCTCTGAAGACCACCTTCGAGCGCGACCCCGACCTCTACTACGAGGACGGCTACCAGCAGCTCGTCAACGACGGCTTCACCATCGACGTGGCCCCCATCGGCGACGTCAAGTGGGTCGAGATCGACAACCACGACGACCTCGCCAAGGGCCGGACGATCGCATGCCAGTACTGACGAGGCTCATCCCCTCGCCCCTCGTCGTCGACATCAGTCGCGGCGCGATGGACGACCTGGCCGGCCTCCTGGCAGACCAGCGGATCTCCTCCTCGGGCAAGCTGGCCATCGCGATCAGCGGAGGCTCCGGCGCGGCGCTGCGCACCAAGCTGGAGCCCGTACTGCCGCACGCCGACTGGTATCCGGTCGTCGACGGCACCATCGACTCCGCGGTCAAGCTGGCCGACGACATAAAGGGGCGCCGCTACGACGCCGTCGTGGGCCTGGGCGGTGGCAAGATCATCGACGTTGCGAAGTACGCCGCGGCGCGGGTCGGGCTGCCCATGGTCGCCGTCGCCACCAACCTGGCCCACGACGGGATCTGCTCGCCGGTCGCCACCCTGGACAACGACAACGGCCGGGGCTCCTACGGGGTCCCCACGCCGATCGCGATGGTGATCGACCTCGACGTGGTCCGCGACGCCCCGGTGCGGTTCGTCCGCTCCGGGATCGGTGACGCGCTCTCCAACATCTCGTCCATCGCCGACTGGGAGCTCTCGCACGAGATCACCGGCGAGCCAGTGGACGGCCTGGCCGCCGCCATGGCCCGTACGGCCGGCCAGTCCGTGCTCCGCCACCCCGGCGGCTGCGGCGACGACGAGTTCCTCACCGTGCTCGCCGAGGCGCTCGTGCTGACCGGCATCGCCATGTCGATCAGCGGCGACTCCCGCCCGGCCTCGGGCGCCTGCCACGAGATCAGCCACGCCTTCGACCTGCTCCACCCCGGGCGCTCCGCGCTCCACGGCGAGCAGGTCGGCATCGGCGCCGCCTTCGCGATGCACCTGCGCGGCGCCGCCGAGCAGTCCGGCCTCTTCGTCGAGGTGCTGCGCCGGCACGGCCTGCCGGTCGTGCCCGAGGAGATCGGCTTCAGCGTCGACGAGTTCGTCGCGGCCGTCGAGTACGCCCCCCAGACCCGCCCGGGACGCTTCACGATCCTGGAGCACCTCAACCTGTCCGCCGCCGAGATCAGGGACGCTTACGCCGACTATGTCAAGACCATCCGTAGCTGAACTGAGGCCCGTCGTCCACCCCGCGGGCGTCAAGGACCGGGTCAGCGGCGAGCACTGGGGCGGGCGCCTCTACATGCGCGAAATCTCCCTGCGCATCACCCGCCACCTGGTCACCACCAAGGTCACGCCCAATCAGCTGACCTACCTGATGACCCTCGCCGGCGTCCTCGCGCTCCCGGCCCTGCTCGTGCCGGGCATCCTGGGCGCCGTCCTCGGCGTGGTCGCGGTCCAGATGTACCTGCTGCTCGACTGCGTCGACGGTGAGGTCGCCCGCTGGAAGAAGCAGTTCTCGCTCTCCGGGGTCTACCTGGACCGGGTCGGCGCCTACCTGTGCGACGCCGCGGTCCTGGTCGGCTTCGGCCTGCGCGCCGCCGACCTGTGGGGGCCCGGGGGCGCCGACTGGCTGTGGGCCTTCCTGGGCACCCTGGCGGCGCTCGGCGCCATCCTGATCAAGGCCGAGACCGACCTGGTAGGCGTCGCCCGCCACCAGGCCGGCAAGCCCGTGGTCAAGGACGCGGCCGCCGAGCCGCGCGCGAAGGGCATGGCGTTCGCCCGGCGGGCCGCCGCCGCGCTCAAGTTCCACCGCCTGATCCTGGGCATCGAGGCCTCGCTGCTCATCCTGGTGCTGGCCGTCGTCGACCAGATGCAGGGCGACCTGTACTGGTCCCGCGTCGGGGTCGCCGTACTGGCCGGCATCGCGATGCTCCAGACCGTGCTGCACCTGGTCTCCATCCTCGCCTCCAGCAGGCTCAAGTGAGTGCCCCGCTGCGGCTGGGCGCCGTGATCATCACCATGGGCAACCGGCCCGACGAGCTCAAGGCGCTCCTCGACTCGGTGGCCCGCCAGGACGGAGCCCCCGTCGACGTGGTCGTCGTGGGCCAGGGCGTGCAGGTCACCGGCCTGCCCGAGGGCGTCCGCAGCATCGACCTCCCCGAGAACCTGGGTATCCCGGGCGGGCGCAACGTCGGCATCGAGGCCTTCGGCCCCGGTGGCGGCGACGTGGACGTGCTGCTCTTCCTGGACGACGACGGTCTGCTGGAGCGCACCGACACCGCCGAGCTGTGCCGGCAGGCCTTCGCCGAGGACCCCGCGCTCGGGATCATCAGCTTCCGGATCGCCGATCCGGAGACGGGTGTGACCCAGCGCCGGCACGTGCCGCGACTGCGTGCCTCCGACCCGATGCGCTCCTCCCGCGTGACCACCTTCCTGGGTGGCGCCAACGCCGTTCGCACGAAGGTGTTCGAGCAGGTCGGAGCGCTGCCGGGGGAGTTCTTCTACGCGCACGAGGAGACCGATCTGGCCTGGCGGGCGCTCGACGCAGGGTGGCTGATCGACTACCGGTCGGACATGGTGCTGCTGCACCCGACCACCGCCCCCTCCCGGCACGCGGTCTACCACCGTATGGTGGCTCGTAACCGGGTGTGGCTCGCCCGCCGCAACCTGCCCGCCCCGCTGGTCCCGGTCTACCTGGGCGTCTGGCTTCTGCTGACGCTCGTACGCAGACCGTCGGCACCCGCGCTGAAGGCCTGGTTCGGCGGTTTCCGGGAGGGATGGACCACTCCCTGCGGACCCCGCCGCCCGATGAGATGGCGAACGGTCTGGCGGTTGACCTGCCTGGGCCGACCTCCTGTCATCTGACCAGCCCGCGTCTGGGAACATGACGCGATCACGGGCCTCGCGCCACCAGCCTGATGCCCACCTGGCCGCATCTTGAAGACGAAAGTTTCAACTTGTGAGTGACACAACCCACGACGGTGCCCTCGCCACGAGCAGGCCACTGTCCGACGACGCGGGGCTGAGCCCCGCGGAGCTCGCCAGGAAGTACGGCCTCTCGGTCAGCGGCGCCCGCCCCGGCCTGGGCGAGTACGTGCGGCAGCTCTGGGGCAGGCGCCACTTCATCATGGCCTTCTCCAGGGCCAAGCTGGTCGCGCAGTACAGCCAGGCGAAGCTCGGCCAGGTCTGGCAGGTGGCGACCCCGCTGCTGAACGCGGTCGTCTACTGGCTGATCTTCGGCCTGATCCTCAAAGCGGGCCGGGAGATGCCCAAGGACGTCTACATCCCGTTCCTGGTGATGGGAATCTTCGTCTTCACCTTCACCCAGAGCTCGCTCATGGCGGGCGTCCGGGCGATCTCGGGCAACCTCGGGCTGGTGCGGGCGCTGCACTTCCCGCGCGCCGCCCTGCCGGTGTCCTTCTCGCTCCAGCAGCTCCAGCAGCTGCTGTACTCGATGATCGTCGTCTTCGTGATCGCCGTCTGCTTCGGCAACTACCCGCAGCTCTCGTGGCTGCTGGTGATCCCGACCCTGGCGCTCCAGTTCGTCTTCAACACCGGCCTCGCCATGATCTTCGCGCGGGCGGGTTCCAAGACCCCCGACCTGGCGCAGCTGATGCCGTTCGTGATGCGTACCTGGATGTACGCCTCCGGGGTCATGTTCCCGATCGGGATCTACCTGGAGGACCAGCCCGCGTGGATCAGCGACCTGTTGCTGTGGAACCCGGTCGCGATCTACATGGACCTCATCCGGTTCGCGCTGATCGACGACTACACGGCGAGCAACCTGCCTCCGCACGTGTGGGCCTTCGCGGTGGGCTGGGCCGTGGTGATCGGCATCGGCGGCTTCGTGTACTTCTGGAAGTCTGAGGAGCGTTACGGCCGTGGCTGACAACACCCAGGGGCGCATCCCCACCGTGATCGCGGACGGCGTCCACATCGTCTACCGGGTCAACACCGGCAGTGCCGGCAAGGGCGCGGCCACGGCCGCGCTCAGCAAGATCGTCCGCCGCAAGAAGGGCGACGCCCCCGGTGTCCGGCGGGTCCACGCCGTGCGCGGGGTCTCCTTCACCGCGTACCGCGGCGAGGCGATCGGCCTCATCGGTTCCAACGGCTCCGGCAAGTCGACCCTGCTGCGCGCCATCGCGGGCCTGCTGCCCTGCGAGGAGGGCAAGGTCTACACCGACGGCCAACCCTCGCTGCTGGGCGTCAACGCGGCCCTGATGAACGACCTCACCGGCGAGCGGAACGTCGTTCTCGGCGGGCTCGCCATGGGGATGAGCCGCGAGCAGATCAGGCAGCGATACCAGAGCATCGTCGACTTCTCGGGCATCAACGAGAAGGGCGACTTCATCTCCCTGCCGATGCGTACGTATTCCTCCGGCATGGCGGCGCGTCTGCGCTTCTCCATCGCGGCGGCCAAGGACCACGACGTCCTGATGATCGACGAGGCACTGGCCACCGGTGACCGCAGCTTCCAGGTGCGTTCGGAGGACCGGATCCGTGAACTCCGGCAGAAGGCCGGCACGGTCTTCCTGGTGAGCCACAACAACAAGTCCATCCGTGACACCTGTGACCGGGTGCTGTGGCTGGAGAAGGGTGAGCTCCTGATGGACGGGCCCACCGAAGAAGTCGTCTCGGCATACGAGAAGGCCACCAACGGCTGACCTCCGGGGTCGAGCGGCGCCCACTTCCGGCGTTTCCGCTTCACCCGAAG
>NZ_JBSGZP010000192.1:0-11270 GCF_053611065.1 Streptomyces sp. NPDC054840 | reverse complement strand
CCCGGCCGTTCTGGGTGCGGGGGCGCGAAGGGTGCGGGACGATGGGGCGGTCCGGGTTCCGGTCCCTGGGAGGCAGTCGTGCGGCGGTTGCTGCGCATACCCGCGGTGTCGGTCCTCGCGTTGACGGTGGGGGCGCTGTGGTGGTGGGCCGTGCTGCGGCTGGTGCTGGCGCCCGCGGAGTCCGGGGCCGTGGAGGGCGCGGTGGCGGTGGGCGGCTGGGGGCTGGGGCTGCTGCCGGTGCACTGTGTGCCCGGCCCGGTGCGGAAGGCGCGGCGGAACGCGCTGCGGGCGGTCGGCGGGGCTACCAGGGCATGGACACCCCACCGTTCGGGCGAAGAATCTGACCTGTCATGAAGGACGAGGCCTCCGAGGCCAGGTACAGCACCGCCCGGGCGATGTCCTCGGGTTCGCCGACCCGGCGCAGCGGGGACATGCGGACCATGGCCGCCTCGGTCCGCTCCTGGACCTCGGGGCCGTGGCGGCCGGTCATGGGGGTGCGGATCCAGCCCGGGGCGACGGCGTTGACCCGTATGCCGTGCGGGCCGGCCTCGGTGGCGAGGGTCTTGGTCAGCTGGACGACGGCGGCCTTGGCGGCGCTGTAGCAGAGCAAGCCGGGCTGGGCGGCGTCCACGGCCCCGGAGGCCATGGTGACGATGGAGCCGGGGCGGCCCGCCGCGATCATGGAACGGGCGGCCTCCTGGCAGGTGCGCAGAACCCCTTTGAAATTGATGTCCAGGATCCGGTCGAGGTCGGCGTCGGACGTCTCCAGGACCCGGCTCGTGTGCATGACGCCGGCGATGGCGGCCGTGATGTCGAGCGGGCCCGCCGCGGTGACGGCCGCCCGGAGCGCGGCCCGGTCGGTGACGTCGAGGGGGTGGACGGTGGCTGCGCCGCCGGCCTTGGCGACGAGGGCGGCCGTCTCGGCCAGGCCCTGCTCGTCGCGGTCCGCGCAGTGCACGTGCGCGCCCGCCTCAGCGAGCAGGACGGCGGTGGCGCGGCCTATGCCGCTGGCGGCGCCGGTGATCAGGGCGGTGCGGCCGACGAGGCCGTACGGGTCTGTGGGTGTGGGCATGGCGGGACCGTACGACCGTATCTGACGACCCGTCAATCGGTGTGCGGGGGTGCGTCCTGTCGCCTTCGTCCTGCTCGCTACGGGGTCGGACCTTGCTGGCAGCGGGGGCACCAGTAGGTGGGGCGGCCGTCCTGGGGGGCCTCGCGGACCGGGGTGCCGCAGCGCAGGCACGGGCGGTGCGTGCGGCCGTAGACGAAGAGGTCCTGGCCCGGGCGGCGGCTGCCGGTCGTGTTGCGCGGGCCCGGCCGCTCGCCGGTGTTCGCGGACAGCAGCCGGTGGGCTGCGGCGGCCAGCCGGGGGAGGTCCGACTCCGGGAGTGCGCCGACCGGGGTCCACGGGGTGACCCCGGCGAGGAAGCAGAGCTCGGCCTTGTAGATGTTGCCGATCCCGGCGAGGTTGCGCTGATCGAGCAGGGCCTCGCCGAGGGCCCGCTCGGGGGCGGCGAGGAGATGGGCGGCGGCGAGCGCCGGGTCCCAGTCCGGGCCGAGGAGGTCGGGGCCGAGGTGACCCACGGCGCGGTCCTCCTCCGTGGTGCGGATCAGCTCCAGGACGGGGAGGCGGTAGCCGACGGCGGTGCGGTCGGCCGTGCCGAGGACGGCCCTGATCTCGTGGGCGGGGCCGCCGCGCCACTTCTCGCCGGAGGCGAAGACGTGCCAGGCACCGTCCATCCGGAGGTGGCTGTGCAGGGTGAGGCCGCCCTCGAAGCGGGTGAGGAGGTGTTTGCCGCGCGGGGTGACGTCGAGGGTGACGCGGCCGGTGAGGTCGGCGGTGGCGAAGCGGGGCACCCGCAGGTCGCTGCGGGTGAGCACGCGGCCTGCGAGGGCCGCGTGGAGCCGGGTCGCCGCGCGCCGGATGCTGTCGCCTTCGGGCATGGGGCCATTGTCGCCCGCCGCGGCCTGCGGGGGCCCGGGGCCGGGACGTCCGTGGGCCGGGCGGAGGTCCGCGGCACGGCGGGCTGTGTTCCTGGGAGGTCCGTGGAGGTCCGTGGGCTCGGTGGTCGGGTTCCGGGAGGTCCGGGCCCAACGGCCGGAGCCCCTGCGGCGGGGTGCAGCCGCAGGGGCACTTCGGGTCAGGAGGGGGCCGAGGGGCCGGAGGGGCCGAATGGGCCGGAGAAGCCGGAGGGGCCGGAGGGGCCGCTCATCACTTCCAGACGAGACCCTTGTTCGGGTAGTTGTACGGGTTGCCCCAGTACTCGGCCGCGGCGACCTTCGTCTGGGCCGACGGGGCGAGGGCCACCGCGCAGCTGGTCTGCGTCCGGCCGTTGGTGAAGCCCTTCGGCAGCGACTCGTTCGGGCACTTCTCGAACTCGCCTATGATCGACAGGCGCTGTGCCTCGGTGCCGTCCCCGAGCAGGCCCTTGACCTGGGTCACGGACGAGAACGACAGGTCCGTGGTGCCGGTGTTCTTGACCGAGTAGCGGATGTAGTACGGGATCATCCCCTTCACCTTGTCGCCGAGCTTGAGCGCGTCCAGGTCGGCGGGGTTGCCCTGCTCGATGGCGGTGACCGTGAGGGCGATCTGGCCGCCCTTGTTGCTCCCGTAGCTGAACGGGACCTCGGCGGCTTCGCCGATCTTGAAGGTCTGGCCGGACTTCGCCGTGCCGTTCGCCCCGGCGGGGGCCTCGCTCCCGCCGGTGGTGGGGGCGGTGGCGCCGGGGCTGGCCGCAGAGGACGGGGCGTCGGCCGAGGCGGACGGGGCGCCGGCCGAGGTGCTCGGCTGCGCCGGGGGCAGCTCCTCGTTGCCGTTCTTGCAGCCCGTCAGGGCCAGGGTTCCCGCGACAGCCAGGCTGACCGCGCCGAGGGTGGTGGTACGCATGCTGATGGTGCTCACTCTTCTACTCCCCCATGACTGTGCATCGCCGATGCAATGCCTGTGATCATCTTGATAAGGGATGAATAAGTGCGGCTGCCAGCTCAGGCGTGCCCGGAAACAGTTCTGTGACATGTCCAGGACGTGAGCGGAACAGTCGAGACCGTTCGCGGTCGTCAGGAACGCAGGCGCAAACCTCTCGGAGTGGCGTGGAAACCGGCCGACTCCAGTGCTGCCCCCAGCGGGGAGGTCAGTGCCGCCTCCGCGTTGATCCGCTCCACCGTGAGGGCCGGGAGCGTGCCCGCGCGGGAGCCGGCCGCCAAGGCGGCCGTGGCCGCCGCGAGCCGCGGATCGTCCGGGGCGGGCCAGGCCAGCAGGGTCTTGCCGCCGCGCTCCAGATACAGGGTGAGCTCCCCGTCCACCAGGACCACCAGGGAGCCCGCCTTGCGGCCCGGCTTGTGGGTGGCCCCGGCCGGGGGCTCGGGCCAGGGCAGAGCCGCGCCGTACGCGTTCGCCGGGTCGGCGGCCGCCAGCACCACCGCCGCCAGCGGGGGCGGGGTCCGCTCGGCGGCCCGGAGCCGGTCCACCGCGCCGTCCATCGCGAACTGGGCCGCCCCCAGCCCCTCCACCACATAGCCCCGACGGGCCTGGCCGCTGTCCTCGAAGGCCGACAGCACGCGGTAGACCGCGCTGAAGCCGCCCTCCACCCCTTCCGCGGCGACCGCCCCGCGCGTCACGACCCCATGGCGGTCCAGCAGGGTGCGGGCCAGGGCATGGGCCCGGTGCGTCGGATCGGGGGCCGCGGCCGGCAGCAGGGACCAGCGGCCGGAGACGGGGGGCGGTCCGGTACGGGACACGGTCGCTTGAAGCGTGCCGTACCGGCCGCGGGGCACGGTGCGCCGCGCCCGGTGGGCCGTCGAGCCCGCCGTGCGGCCCGAACCCAGCAGTGAGCGCAACGGAGCCAGGGTGTCGTTGGTGAGCCGGCCCGACCAGGCCAGGTCCCACACCGCCTCGGAGAGCGCGACGTCCGACACCTCGGGGAACTCGGCCCGGATCGACTGCGCGATCTGCCGGAAGAACAGGCCGTACCCGCCCGCCAGCGCCGCCAGGACCGCCTGGTGCAGGGGGCTCTGTTCCAGCGGGTGCGGCGGGGGCAGCAGCATCGGGGCCGCCTCCGCCAGGTAGAGCGAGACCCAGCCGTCCTTGCCCGGGAGGGCGCCGGCCCCCGCCCAGACCACCTCGCCCGCGGTGGTCAGTTCGTCCAGCAGGCCGGGGGTGTACCCGCTGACCCGCGACGGGAGGATCAGGCGTTCCAGTGCGGAGGCCGGGACCGGGGCGCCCTGGAGCTGTTCCACCGCCCGGGCCAGCCCGTCGAGGCCACGCAGGGCTCCGCCCAGGTGCTGCCACTGGGGGAGGAAGGTGGCCAACGAGGTCGGCGGGACCGGTTCCAGCTCCTGTCGGAGCGCGGCGAGCGAGCGGCGGCGGAGCCTGCGCAGCACCGTCGCGTCGCACCACTCCTGGCCGATGCCCGCCGGGTGGAACTCGCCCTGCACCACCCGGCCGGCGGCGGCCAGCCGGTGCAGGGCGCCCTCCGTCACCGCCGCGCCCAGGCCGAAGCGGGCGGCGACGGTGGCCGTGGTGAAGGGCCCGTGGGTGCGGGCGTACCGGGCGAGCAGGTCCCCGAGCGGGTCCTTGACCGGCTCGGTGAACGCCTCCGGGACGCCGACGGGCAGCGCCGTGCCCAGCGCGTCCCGCAGCCGCCCCGCGTCCTCGATCGCCGCCCAGTGGTCCGCGCCGCCGATCCTGACCGGGATGGCACGGCGGGCCGCGACCAGCTCCTGCGCCCAGGCCGGATCCGCCCCACGCCCGGTCAGCTGGTCCCGCGTCAGCGGGCCCAGCATGCGCAGCAGGTCGGCCACCGACTCGGGATCCTTGGCCTGCCGGTCCTCGGTGAGCCACTGGAGCTCCCGCTCCAGCTCCTCCAGCACCTGCGCGTCGAGGAGCTCGCGCAGTTCCGCCTGGCCGAGCAGCTCGGCCAGCAGCCGGGAGTCCAGCGACAGCGCTGCCGCCCTGCGCTCCGCCAGGGGCGAGTCGCCCTCGTAGAGGAACTGGGCCACGTACCCGAAGAGGAGGGAACGGGCGAAGGGGGAGGGCTCCGGGGTGGTGACCTCGACCAGCCGCACGCGGCGCGCCTCGATGTCCCCCATCAGCTCGGTCAGGCCGGGCACGTCGAAGACGTCCTGGAGGCACTCCCGTACGGCCTCCAGCACGATCGGGAAGGAGCCGAACTCCGAGGCCACCTGCAGCAGCTGGGAGGCGCGCTGGCGCTGCTGCCACAGCGGGGTGCGCCGGCCGGGGCTGCGGCGCGGCAGCAGCAGGGCGCGGGCCGCGCACTCGCGGAAGCGGGAGGCGAACAGCGCGGATCCGCCGACCTGGTCGGTGACGATCTGGTTGATGTCACCGCGGTCGAAGGCGACATCGGCCGCGCCCAGCGGGGCCTTCTCGTCGTCGAACTCGAACCCGTGCGGAGCGGCCGGGTCGTGGTCCAGGAGATCCATCGACAGCAGGTCCGCATCGGGGAGCCGGAGCACGATCCCGTCGTCGGCGTGCATCACCTGCGCGTCCATGCCGTACTTCTCGGCGAGGCGGGCGCCCAGCGCCAGCGCCCACGGGGCGTGCACCTGCGCACCGAAGGGGGAGTGGACCACGACGCGCCAGTCGCCCAGTTCGTCGCGGAACCGCTCGACCACGATGGTCCGGTCGTCGGGGACGTGGCCGCACGCCTCGCGCTGTTCGGCGAGGTACGCCAGCACGTTCTCGGCGGCCCAGGCGTCCAGGCCGGCCGCCACCAGCCGCAGCCGGGCGTCCTCGTCGCTCAGGCCGCCGAGCTCGCGGAGGAACGCGCCGACCGCGCGCCCCAGTTCGAGGGGCCGGCCGAGCTGGTCGCCCTTCCAGAACGGCAGCCTGCCCGGCACTCCGGGGGCGGGGGTGACCAGGACCCGGTCGCGGGTGATGTCCTCGATCCGCCACGAGGTGGTGCCCAGGGTGAAGACGTCCCCGACACGGGACTCGTAGACCATCTCCTCGTCGAGCTCACCGACCCGGCCGCCGCCCTTCTTGGGGTCGGAACCCGCGAGGAAGACACCGAAGAGACCTCGGTCGGGGATCGTGCCGCCCGAGGTGACCGCGAGGCGCTGGGCACCCGGCCGGCCCGTGACCGTCCCCGCCACCCGGTCCCAGACCACCCGCGGCCTGAGCTCGGCGAACGCGTCCGACGGATAGCGCCCGGCCAGCATGTCCAGCACCGCCGTGAACGCCGACTCCGGCAGCGCCGCGAAGGGCGCCGCCCGCCGCACCAGAGCGAGCAGGTCGTCCAGCTGCCAGGTGTCCATCGCGACCATCGCGACCAGTTGCTGCGCCAGTACGTCGAGGGGGTTGGAGGGCACCCGCAGCGACTCGATCGCCCCCGTGCGCATGCGCTCGGTGACCACCGCCGCCTGCACCAGGTCGCCGCGGTACTTGGGGAACACCACCCCGGTGGAGACCGCGCCCACCTGGTGCCCGGCCCGGCCCACCCGCTGCAGCCCGGAGGCCACCGACGGCGGGGACTCCACCTGGACCACCAGGTCCACCGCGCCCATGTCGATGCCCAGCTCCAGGCTGGAGGTGGCGACCACGGCGGGCAGCCGGCCCGCCTTCAGGTCCTCCTCCACCAGGGCCCGCTGCTCCTTGGACACCGAGCCGTGGTGCGCGCGGGCCAGCAGCGGCGGGGCGCCCAGGGCGGCGCCCGACTGGGCCATGATCTCGGCCGGAGGCGTCCCCTCCGGCAGCTTCTCGCCCACGGCGCGCTCGTACGCGATCTCGTTGAGCCGGTTGCACAGCCGCTCGGCGAGTCGGCGGGAGTTGGCGAACACGATCGTCGAGCGGTGCGCCTGCACCAGGTCGGCGATGCGCTCCTCCACATGTGGCCAGATCGACGGCTTGTCCCCGCCCTCCTTGCCCTCGGTCGCCGGGGAGCCGCCCAACTCGCCCATGTCCTGCACCGGGACGACCACCGACAGGTCGAACTCCTTGGTTGACGGCGGCTGGACGATCTCCACCTTGCCGCGCGGAGCCAGGTACCGGGCCACCTCGTCCACCGGCCGGACCGTCGCCGACAGCCCGATCCGGCGCGCCGGGCGTGGCAACAGCTCGTCCAGCCGCTCCAGGGAGAGGGCGAGATGCGCGCCGCGCTTGGTCCCGGCGACCGCGTGCACCTCGTCCAGGATCACCGTCTCGATCCCGGCCAGGGCCTCCCGGGCCGCCGAGGTCAGCATCAGGAACAGCGACTCGGGCGTGGTGATGAGGATGTCCGGCGGGCGGGTGGCCAGCGCCCGCCGCTCGGCGGGCGGGGTGTCACCGGAGCGGATCCCCACCCGGATGTCCGGCTCGGGCAGGCCCAGACGGACCGACTCCTGGCGGATCCCGGTCAGCGGGCTGCGCAAGTTGCGTTCCACGTCGACGGCCAGCGCCTTCAGGGGCGAGACGTACAGCACGCGGCAGCGCTTCTTCGACTCGGCGGGCGGCGGGGTCGAAGCGAGCCGGTCGAGGGCCGCGAGGAACGCGGCCAGGGTCTTGCCGGAGCCGGTGGGGGCGACCACCAGCACGTCCGAGCCCTCCCCGATCGCCCGCCACGCTCCCTCCTGCGCGGTGGTGGGCGTGACGAAGGCCCCCGTGAACCACGAGCGGGTCGCGGGGGAGAACGAGTCGAGCGCAGCACCTGCCATGCCCCCATCGTGCACCCGGGCACTGACAACGGGCCGGACCTGGGCAAACGCGCGACGCGGGTGGGGCGCAGAATGGAGGGATGGGGACGGACGGGGGCTCCGGGGGCGGCCGGGAGTGGGCACGGCACTGGCAGTTCGCGGAACTGCCCGGGCTGGACCTGCTGCGCGCCCACTACGTACGCCACACCTTCCCGCGCCACGCGCACGACGGGTACGTCATCGCGGCGGTCACCGGAGGCATCGAGGAGATCGGGCTCCCCGGCCACGTGCTGCGCGCCGGGCCGGGCAGCGTGGTCCTGATCAATCCCGAGGTGCCGCACAGCGCGCGCGCAGGGGTGCCCGAGGGCTGGGCGTACGCCACCCTCTATCCCTCGCGCGAGCTGATCACCGAAGTGGCCGAGGAGATCGGCACCCTGCGCGGCACCCCCGGCTTCACCGACGACCTGATCTCCGACGCGCGGGGCTCACAGGCCATCACCGAGGTCCACCGGGCCGCCGAGGCCGGGAACGCGCTGGCCGCCGACACCCTGCTGCGCGGCGTGGTGGCGCGGATGCTGACCCGGCACGCCGGACCGCTGCCCGCCCGTGCGGTCCGGGGCGCGGGCGGCGCCGACGCGGCGGCGGCCCGGGCCGTACTGCAGGAGCGGATGGCCGACCCGCCGTCGCTGGTGCAGCTCGCCGCGGAGCTCGGTACGAGCCCCTTCGCCCTGCTGCGGGCCTTCCGTGAGCGGTACGGGATGCCGCCGCACACCTGGCTGACCGACGCCCGCGTCCGGCAGGCGCGCCGCCTCCTCGACGCGGGAACGGCGCCCGCGGAGGCGGCCGTCACCGTGGGCTTCACCGACCAGCCGCACCTGAACCGGCACTTCACCCGCATCGTGGGGGTGCCGCCGGGCGCGTACCGGCGGGAGCGGGCCGGTTAGGCTCCGCCATGCTCGGGGGAGTGCCGGCACCGCGCGACGCACAGCTGAGACCCCTTCGGCCACCCCTGCGAGCAGCCCCTGACCGTTCTCGCGGCCGGACTGCTCGCAGCCGTCGAGCGGGGACCGACCGCGCTGCTCGGCGAGCCGCCGCGCCGCACGGGGTGAAGATCGTGCGCGCAAGAACGTACAAGACCCGCCCGCCACGTCCCGCGTAGTTTCGGGACGTGGGAGAACATCAAGCAGTGATGCAGGAGACCCCCGGCGGGGTCGTCGAGGGACGGCCGCGGGCCGCCGTCGTGCGCGACGCACTCGGGGTCGGGGTGGCCGTCGGGCTGTCCGGGTTCGCGTTCGGGGTGACCGCGGCCGGGGCCGGCATCAGCACGCTCCAGGCCTGTGTGCTCAGCCTGCTCGTCTTCACCGGGGCCTCGCAGTTCGCCCTGGTCGGGGCGCTCGCGGCGGGCGGGAACCCCTTCACCGCCGCCGCCGGAGCCTTCTTCCTCGGGACTCGCAACGCCTTCTACGGTCTGCGGCTGTCGCAGCTGCTCGAGCTGCCCCGCCCCGTGCGGCCGCTCGCCGCGCACTGGGTGATCGACGAGACCACCGCCGTCGCGCTGGCCCAGCCCGACCGGAAGTCGGCCCGGCTCGGCTTCACCGTCACCGGGCTCACCCTCTACGCGCTGTGGAACCTCACCACTCTGCTCGGCGCGCTCGGCGCCGAGGCCATCGGCGACACCAGGGCCTGGGGGCTGGACGCCGCCGGACCCGCCGTGTTCCTGGCCCTGCTGGCACCCATGCTGAAGACCTCCACCGAGCGGGCGGTCGCCGCCCTCGCGCTCGTCCTCGGGCTCGGCTTCCTGCCCGTACTGCCCGCCGGTGTGCCCGTGCTGATCGCGGCCCTGGCCGCCCCCGTGGTGCTGTGGATGAAGGGACGCCGTCCGTGAACGTCTGGATCGCCATCGGCCTCACCTTCGTCGGCTGCTACGCCGTCAAGCTCGCCGGGCTGCTCGTTCCCGCCGGGGCCCTGGAACGGCCGCTCGTGCGCCGCCTGGCCGCGCTGCTTCCGGTCGCCCTGCTCGCCGCGCTCACCGCCCAGCAGACCTTCAGCACCGGGTCCGCGCTCGTCGTCGACGCCCGTGCCGCCGGACTCGCGGCCGCCGGGCTGGCGCTGGTGCTGCGCGCCCCGTTCCTGGTCGTGGTCGCGGCCGCCGTCGTCGTCACGGCGGGGGTACGGGCCCTGGGTGGCTGACCGGGGCGGGCAGGCGCCCGTACGCCCGTAGGGTGAGCAGGGCCTCCAGGGTGGCGATCGGCCGCCGCTCCAGCGCGCTCCCCGGCGCCCAGGCCCGCCGGCGCACCGGCCAGCCGCCGTCCGGCTGCTGCTCGGAGGCCAGGAAGTCCAGCGAGCGGCGCACCTCCGCGTCGGTGAACCAGCCGCGGGCCAGCGACTCCGGCCTCTTCGCGTAGTCGTGCGGATACAGCCGCTCGCCCGGCGCGTAGCCGGGGGCCTCCGGGTACTCCGCCCGCCGTACCGGATCGAGCACCACGAGCCGCTGCTCGCGCACCAGCCGGCCGAGCCGGTCCGCGGCCGCCGCCGCGCGCGCCCGGTCGGGGATGCCGTCGAGGAAGGCCACCGCGCTCTGGACCTCGTACGGATGCGAGTGGTGCAGGTTCTCGACCCGGTCCCAGCAGAAGTCCGTGGCCCGGAAGAGCCAGGCGTGCCAGACCCGGTTGCGGTGCAGTACGCCGACGACCGGGCCCGTGGTCAGCAGCTCGCCCGGCGGGTCGTCGTGCATCGGGTGGTAGGGGGCCGCGGGATAGTGGCGGGGGGCCGGGAAGACCACCGGAAGGGCGCCGTCCACGGTGGAGACTCCGGTCAGGTGGCGGCAGAGCCGCTCGATGCGCTGGCCGGCGCAGCGGCCCAGGCTGTCGAGCACGCGCAGCGCGTGCGCGGTGTGCAGGGGCTGGCTGAGCGGACCGCGAAGATCCGGATCGAGGGCGTGACCGTAGCCTCCGTCCGTGTTGAGATACGAGCCGAGGGCCGTGTCCACCGGGTCGGCGTCCGCGCCGAGGAAGTGGAACGCGAACCGCCGCTGCTCCAGCACGCGGGCCGTGAGCCAGATGAACCCCTCGGCGCGGGCCAGCGGGGCCTCTGAGGGCCGGGGCGTCTGCGGGGTCTGTGGGGTCTGTGGGGGTTGCGGGGTCTGCGAGGAAGCTTCGTCTCCGGGCATGCGTGCAACCTAGGACGCGGTGGTGCGGCGAGGAGGGCCGAACGCGGGCGGTGCACTCTCCCGGGGCGGGATACTGGGGGCATGCGGTTGACGATTTTCTGGGAACGGATGGCGGAGTACTTCGGCGCGGGCTACGCCGACTCCTTCGCGCGGGACCACGTCATGACGGAGCTGGGCGGGCGGACCGTGCACCAGGCGCTGGACGCGGGCTGGGAGGCCAAGGACGTGTGGCGCGCGGTGTGTTCGGCCATGGACGTGCCGGCGTCGCTGCGCTGACGCGGCGCCCTCGGCGAGCGCGGCGGGCGCTGTCGGCCGGCGGCTTCGCCGTCCGAGGCTCCGGTGGGACAGACTTGGCGGCGTGGCAGCCAGTGAAGAGACGACCGACCAGCCCGCAGACGTGCAAGGAGTGACACCGCCGCAGGAGCCGGGGCCCGCCGGGCCGCCATCGGGGGAGCCGTCCGGGCCGCCCGCCGGG
>NZ_JBSGZP010000191.1:0-11286 GCF_053611065.1 Streptomyces sp. NPDC054840 | reverse complement strand
GGTGTCGTACCCGCCCCGGACATCGGTGCGTTCAGCTCGGCCGGTTGGGCCCGCTCGGTCGGTCGGGCCTCAGCCGGCGAAGCCCAGTTCGCGCGCGATCAGCATGCGCTGGACCTCGCTCGTGCCCTCGCCGATCTCCAGGATCTTGGAGTCGCGCCACATACGGGCCACCGGGTACTCGTTCATGAAGCCGTAGCCACCGTGGATCTGGGTCGCCTCGCGCGCGTTGTCGACGGCGACCGTCGAGGAGTACAGCTTCGCGATCGCCGCCTCCTTCTTGAACGGCTCCCCGGCCACCAGCCGGGAGGCCGCGTCGCGCCAGCCGATGCGGGCCATGTGGGCGCGCATCTCCATGTCGGCCAGCTTGAACTGGATGGCCTGGTTGTCGCCGATCGCCTTGCCGAAGGCGTGCCGCTCCTTGGCGTACTTGACCGACTCGTCCACACAGCCCTGCGCGAGACCGGTCGCGAGCGCGGAGATGGCGATCCGGCCCTCGTCGAGGATCCGCAGGAACTGCGCGTAGCCGCGGCCCTCCTGGCCCACCAGGTTGGCCAGGGGGACCCGTACGCCGTCGAAGGACAGCTCACGGGTGTCCGAGGCGTTCCAGCCCACCTTGGAGTACGGGGCGGCCACCGTGAAGCCCGGGGTGCCGGACGGGACGATGATCGAGGAGATCTCCGGGCGGCCGTCCGCCTTGCGGCCCGTCACGGCGGTGACGGTGACCAGGCCGGTGATGTCCGTACCGGAGTTGGTGATGAAGCACTTCGAGCCGTTGATGACCCACTCGTCACCGTCCTTGACGGCGGTGGTGCGGGTACCGCCCGCGTCGGAGCCCGCACCGGGCTCCGTCAGGCCGAAGGCGCCGAGGATCTCGCCGGAGCACATCTTCGGCAGCCACTGCCGCTTCTGCTCCTCGGAGCCGAAGAGGTAGAGCGGCATGGCACCGAGGGAGACCCCGGCCTCCAGGGTGATGGCGACCGAGGAGTCGACGCGGGCCAGCTCCTCCAGGGCGATGCCGAGGGCGAGGTAGTCCCCGCCCATGCCGCCGTACTCCTCCGGGAAGGGCAGGCCGAACAGGCCCATGCGGCCCATCTCGGCGACGATCTCGTACGGGAACTCGTGCCGCTCGTACAGGTCGCCGATCTTCGGGGCGACGACGTCGTGCGCGAACGCCTCCACGGTGCGGCGGAGTTCCTCGTGCTCAGGGGTGAGCCGGTGGTCGAGGGACATGGTGTGACTACTCCTTGTGGGAGAGGGCGCGGACGGTACGGGAGGGGCTGGGGCGTCCCAGCTGTTCGGCCATCCACACGCTCGTGGCGGTGAGGGCGGCCAGATCGACCCCGGTTTCGATGCCGAGGCCGTCGAGCATCCACACCAGGTCCTCGGTCGCGAGGTTGCCGGTGGCGCTCTTCGCGTACGGGCATCCGCCGAGGCCGCCCGCGGACGCGTCGACGGTGGTCACACCGTGCTGGAGCGCGGCGAGGGTGTTGGACAGGGCCTGGCCGTAGGTGTCGTGGAAGTGCACGCCGATACGGTCGGTCGTGACCCCGGCCTCGTTCAGCGCGGCGAGCAGGGCCTGGACATGGCCCGGGGTGGCCACGCCGATCGTGTCGCCGAGGCTCAGCTCGTCACAGCCGAGGTCCAGCAGGGCCTTGGCGACGGAGACGACCTGGTGGACCGGGACCGGACCCTCCCAGGGGTCGCCGAAGCACATCGAGAGATAACCGCGGACATGCGCGTGCCCCTGCTTGGCGCGGGCCACGACGGGCTCGAACATCGCGAGGGACTCGGCGACGGTGCGGTTGAGGTTGCGGGCGGCGAAGGTCTCGGTGGCCGAGCCGAAGACCGCGATGCGCGTGGCCCCGAGGGCGAGCGCGCGGTCGAGGCCGCGCTCGTTGGGGACGAGGACGGGAAGGTCCGCGTCGACGCCGGCGAGCTGCGGGAACAGCTCCTCCGCGTCGGCCAGTTGGGGCACCCACTTGGGGTGCACGAAGCTGGTGGCCTCGATGGTCGTCAGCCCGGCGGCGGCGAGGCGGTGGATGAACTCCGCCTTGACGGCCGTGGGGACGGCGCCCTTCTCGTTCTGCAGCCCGTCGCGGGCGCCGACCTCGTGGATACGGACGCGGGCCGGGAGGCCGGGAGCCGGGACGTTCATGGGCAGCCTGTTCACGCGGCGTCCTCCTTGTCCTTGTCCTCGTCCTCGTCCGGGGTGACGACGGCCAGGATCTGGTCCATGGCGACCGTGCTGCCGGGGGTCACGTCCAGTTCGGTGACGGTGCCGGCGTGCGGGGCGGAGATGACGTGCTCCATCTTCATCGCCTCGACGACGAGCAGGCTCTGCCCGGCCGCGACCTTGTCGCCGACGGCCACCTTGACCACGGTGACGGTGCCGGGCATGGGAGCGGCGAGGGTGTCGGCGCCGCCGTGTCCGGCCCCGCTCAGGTTGGCCACGACGGGGTCGTACGTCTGGACGTGCCAGGAGTCGGCGTCGCGGCCGAGCCAGGTCCCCTCCGGGGAGGCGGCGTGGCTGAAGCGGTGCGTGACGCCGTCGAGTTCGACGGTGACGGTGTCGGCGGTGCGGGTGAGGATCCGGGCTCGCGCCGGTGCGCCGGGGCTCTGCCCCGGACCCCGCGCCTCAATCGCCGGCGAGGCTGAATCGGTGAGCCGTGTCTCGATCAGTACGGGTTCCTGGCCGGGAAGGCGGAAGTGGTGCGCCGTCCAGGCGGGTGTGCCGCCCAGACGCCAGCCGCCGGTGGCGTCGAAGGGGTCGACCCATCCCTCCCGCTGGGGCGCCGCCGGCTGCGCCAGCAGGGCTGCGGCGGCGTACACCTCGTCCGGGACCCCCTCCGGCAGGAGGGACGGCAGGTCGCGCTCGACCAGGCCCGTGTCCAGGTCGCCCGACACCACATCCGGGTGCGCCAGCAGCCTCCGCAGGAAACCGGCATTGGTCTGCACGCCCAGGATCACCGTGTCGGCCAGCGCCGCCCGCAGCATGCGCAGCGCCGTCGGACGGTCCGGGCCGTGGACGATCACCTTCGACAGCATCGGGTCGTACGTGGAGCCCACCGGCACGCCCGCCGTCAGCCCGGAGTCGGTGCGCACGGCACCGCCCGAGGGCTCGGACAGGGCCAGCACGGTGCCGCCGGACGGCAGGAACCCGCGCGCCGGGTCCTCCGCGCAGACGCGGGCCTCGATGGCGTGTCCGGTCAGCGTCACCTCGGACTGCGTGAAGCCGAGCGGCGCGCCCGCCGCGACGCGCAGCTGCTGCTCCACCAGGTCCAGCCCGGTGATCAGCTCCGTCACCGGGTGCTCGACCTGGAGGCGGGTGTTCATCTCCATGAAGTAGTAGGAGGAGGGGTCGCCGCCCGGCACGATGAACTCCACCGTGCCCGCGCCGACGTACCCGCAGGAGCGGGCCGCGTCGACGGCCGCCGCGCCCATCGCCGCCCGGGTCTTCTCGTCGAGCAGGACCGACGGGGCCTCTTCGATCACCTTCTGGTGCCGGCGCTGCAGCGAGCACTCGCGCTCGCCCAGGTGCACCACGTTCCCGTGGGCGTCCGCCAGCACCTGGATCTCGATGTGCCGCGGCCGGTCCACCCACCGCTCGACCAGCAGGGTGTCGTCGCCGAAGGAGGACCGCGCCTCGCGGCGGGCCGCCGCGATCTCCTCGGCCAGCACCGCCTCGTCGCGCACCAGCCGCATGCCCTTGCCGCCGCCGCCCGCCGAGGGCTTGAGCAGCACCGGCATACCGATCTCCAGCGAGGCGGAGACCAGTTCGGCGTCGGTCAGGCCGCTGCCCGAGGAGCCCGGTACGACGGGCACGCCGGCCGCCTTCACGGTCTCCTTGGCGCGGATCTTGTCGCCCATCAGGTTGATGGCGCTCGCCGGCGGACCGATGAAGGCGAGGCCGGCGTCGGAGCAGGCCTGCGCGAAGGCCGCGTTCTCGGCGAGGAAGCCGTAGCCGGGGTGGACGGCCTCGGCGCCCGTCCGCTTCGCGGCATCCAGCAGCCGCTCCACCGACAGGTAGCTCTCGGCGGCCGCGGCCGGGCCGATGCGGACGGCCGTGTCGGCTTCCCGGACATGGCGGGCGTCCGCGTCGGCGTCGCTGAAGACGGCCACGGAGCGGATTCCGAGCTGCCGCAGGGTACGGATGACCCGGACCGCGATCTCGCCCCGGTTCGCCACCAGAACAGTGCTGAACATCAGTGAGGTCCTCACGTCACATACGGAAGATGCCGAAGCCCGGCTGCGTCAGATCTTTTTGGCCCAGCGGGGCGTTCGCGCACGCGGTCAGGGCCAGTCCCAGCACCTGCCGGGTTTCCATCGGGTCGATGACCCCGTCGTCCCACAGCCGCGCGGTGGCGTAGTAGGCGTTGCCCTGCTCCTCGTACTGCGCGCGGACCGGGGCCTTGAAGGCCTCCTCGTCCTCGGCGGGCCACTCCTGGCCCGCGCCCTCGATCTGGTCGCGCTTGACGGTGGCCAGGACGGAGGCCGCCTGCTCGCCGCCCATGACGGAGATCTTGGCGTTGGGCCACATCCACAGAAAGCGCGGCGAGTACGCCCGACCGCACATCGAGTAGTTGCCGGCGCCGTACGAGCCGCCGACGACCACCGTCAGCTTCGGCACCCGGGTGCAGGCCACCGCCGTCACCATCTTGGCGCCGTGCTTGGCGATGCCGCCGGCCTCGTAGTCCTTGCCGACCATGAAGCCGGAGATGTTCTGGAGGAAGAGCAGCGGGATACCGCGCTGGTCACACAGCTCGATGAAGTGCGCGCCCTTCTGCGCGGACTCGGCGAACAGGATGCCGTTGTTGGCGATGATCCCGACCGGGTGTCCGTGGATCCGGGCGAAGCCGGTGACCAGCGTCTGGCCGAACTCGGACTTGAACTCCTGGAAGCGGGAGCCGTCCACGATCCGGGCGATGATCTCGCGGGCGTCGTACGGGGTGCGCGAGTCGACCGGGACCGCGCCGTACAGCCCGTACGGGTCCACCTTGGGCTCTTCCGGCGCCTCGACCGACCAGGGCAGGGCCCCGCGCTCGGGCAGGGTCGCCACGATGTTCCGTACGATCCGCAGCGCGTGCGCGTCGTCCTCCGCGAGGTGGTCGGTCACGCCGGAGATCCGGGAGTGGACCTCGCCGCCGCCGAGCTCCTCGGCGGTGACCACCTCACCGGTGGCGGCCTTCACCAGCGGCGGGCCGCCGAGGAAGATCGTGCCCTGGTTGCGAACGATGACGGCCTCGTCGCTCATGGCCGGCACGTACGCCCCGCCGGCGGTGCAGGAGCCGAGAACGGCGGCGATCTGCGGGATGCCGGCCCCCGACATGCGGGCCTGGTTGTAGAAGATGCGGCCGAAGTGCTCCCGGTCGGGGAAGACCTCGTCCTGCATGGGGAGGAAGGCGCCGCCCGAGTCGACCAGGTAGAGGCAGGGGAGACGATTCTCCAGGGCCACCTCCTGGGCGCGGAGGTGCTTCTTGACGGTCATCGGGTAGTACGTGCCGCCCTTGACGGTGGCGTCGTTCGCGACGATCACGCACTCGCGGCCGCTGACCCGGCCGATGCCCGCGATGACCCCGGCGGCGGGGGCCGCGCCCCCGTACATGCCCTCGGCGGCCAGCGGGGCCAGCTCCAGGAAGGGGGATCCGGGGTCGAGGAGGGTGTCCACGCGGTCGCGCGGGAGGAGCTTCCCGCGGGCGGTGTGGCGGGCGCGGGCCTTCTCGCCGCCGCCGAGCCGGGCCGCGTCGAGCCGGGCCCGCAGGCCCTCGGTCAGCTCGCGGTGGGCGGCCTCGTTGGTCCGCCAGGCCTCGGACGCCGGGTCCGCGGCGCTCGTCAGCACTGGTGCCTGCTGCATCGGTCGAGCTCCCTTGCTCGTTCCACTTGCTCGGTCCACGCTGTCACGCTGTTAATGAGCGTTAACGCTTCTGAGCCTTAGGTTAACGACCGCTAACGGCCCTGTCTAGAATGGTTCCCCATGAGCACCAGAGCGGCCGCCCCGACCCGTCGCGAGCAGATCCTCAGTGAGGCCGCTCGTCTCTTCGCCGCGCGCGGCTTCCACGGCGTCGGCGTCGACGAGATAGGGGCCGCGGTGGGCATCAGCGGCCCCGGCCTGTACCGGCACTTCGCGGGCAAGGACGCCATGCTCGCCGAACTGCTCGTCGGCATCAGCGAGCGGCTGCTGACCGGCGGCCGGCACCGGGTGGCGCAGGCAGCGGGCGACCCGGCCCGGGTCCTGTCCTCCCTCATCGACGGCCACATCGACTTCGCGCTCGACGACCGGGCGCTGATCACCCTGCACGACCGGGAGCTCGACCGGCTCCGGGACGCCGACCGCAAACTCGTACGGCAGCTGCAGCGCCAGTACGTGGAGCTGTGGGTGGAAGTCGTACGGGAACTGCACCCGGAGGTCGTCGAGGCGGAGGTGCGGGTCGCCGTCCACGCGGTCTTCGGCCTGCTCAACTCCACCCCGCACCTGGCGGCCCTGGGGCGCGAGGCGGTGGAATCGCTGCTCCGGCGCCTCGCACACGGCGCGTTCGGGGCGCTGTCGGCATGAATCGGGGCGTCCGCCGACCGGAATGGACGCGCCGCCTCCGCCCCGGCGGCGGCAGAATGGCCCGCATGCCGAAGCCGATAGAGACGCCCGTACCCACCCGCGCCGAACTCATCGACCACCTGGTCCGCACGCGGATCGCGGGGCAGGTCGCCACGCCGCGCGACAACAACCTCAGCCACTACCGCAAGCTCGCCAACGGCGACCGGCACTACTGGCTCGGCCTGGAACTGGGCGACCGCTGGACGGACGAGCAGGACGTGCTCGCGGTGATGGCGGAGCGGTGCGGAGTCGTGGACGACCCCGCGTTCCGGTTCGGCCAGGACACCATCGACCCCGAGCTGACCGTGGCCGGCCTGGACCGCCTGGCGGCGCGGCTGCGCAAGGCGGCGGCGGACCGGCAGAGCGTGCTCTTCGCGACCGGCCACCCGGGCGGCCTCCTGGACGTCCACCGGGTGACGGCGGCGGCCCTGCGCGCCGCGGGCTGCGAGATCGTCGTCATCCCGCGGGGCCTGATGGCGGACGAGGGCTCGGTGTGGCAGTTCGCCGACGTCGCGGTCCTGGAGCGGGGGGCGACGCTGTGGCACACCCACTCCCCGGAGCCGATGGCCGCGATCCTGGACGGCCTCGCGGCGGAGAACCGCCCGCAGCCGGACCTGGTCGTCGCGGACCACGGCTGGGCGGGCTGCGCGGCGCAGCGCGGCCTGGACGCGGTCGGCTACGCGGACTGCAACGACCCGGCCCTGTTCATCGGCGAGGCGGAGGGCACCGTCCAGGTGACGATCCCCCTGGACGACCACGTCCGCGACCCGCGCTTCTACGACCCGATGGTGGCGTACATCCTGGACGCGGCGGGTCTGCTGGGGGAGTAGCGCGGCGAACGCGGAGAAGCCCCGGCCGGGAGCATCCTGCCGGGGCTTCCTCATGCCCGGGCTCGGGGAACCCGGCGGGGCCACGATGACCCGCGCGCGCCGATGTAGCCGGCCCCGAGGCGGCCCAGCGGGGAGTGCCCGCCGGGCCGCCCCCTCGTGATCACTGGCCGGCCAGTGTCACGATCAGGCAGAGGGCGAAAAAGATGACAGAGGCGAATTCCGGTAGGAGGCTGGACCGCTGCTGGCGCATCGGCCCTCCCGGCGCCCCGGACGCGGCATGTCGCATGGCTTCCATGTCGACCAAGAGCCGCAGTCTTGCCTTTTTTCCGCCCAGAACCCTTTGAAAGGCCCGAGGGTAAAACTCCCCGCCGCTGCCGGCTGCTCTATTCACCAGGCAAAGGTGATATCCGAGAGGAGTTCGTCGCCATTGCAGTTCAGAAATCTCCGACCATGGAATCCATACCGTGCGATAGGGCTCGCGGACAACGAGGTGCTCCTTCTCCGTGCGCAATCCGGGGGCGAAGTGGAATCGCCATACGATGCACACGAAGGCAGGGCAGGCCATCAACGCCGCGGCCAGTGGGCGGTATGAGTCGTGCGTCCAGCTGATGGCCTCGACCAGGACGATCACAGGAATGGTGAGGAATATTCCGGAATAGAGGAGGCCTTTTAGTGTATTGCTTGTCGACCTCTTCACTGTCGCCGAAGTCCCCTGTACCCGAAAGCGCTCACGATCCTGTCGGGACTAATCGGCCGGGCGGACATCACGCACGCGGGACGCGTACGACACCCTCCTGGATGACCGTCACGGCCAGCCGGCCGTCCTGCGTCCAGATGCGGGCCTGGCCGAGGCCCCGGCCCGCGGCCGCCGAGGGCGACTCCTGGTCGTACAGCAGCCACTCGTCGGCCCGGAAGGGCCGGTGAAACCACATCGCGTGGTCCAGCGAGGCGCCGACCACGTCGCCCACCGCCCAGCCGCCCCGGCCGTGCGCGAGCAGCACCGAGTCCAGCAGGGTCATGTCGGAGACGTAGGTGGCCAGGCAGGTGTGCAGCAGCGGATCGGCGCTGTCGAGCTTGCCGGCCGTACGGAACCACACCTGCGAGCGCGGCTCCACCGGCTCGCCGATGCTGCCCCAGGGCGGGGTCGTCGCGTAGCGCAGGTCCACCGCCTCCCGCGTCTCGATCAGCCGCTCCACCGTGCCGGGGTCGCGGAAGATCTCGCGGTACGCGGGCAGCGACTCGGCCGCGGTGGGCAGGGACTCCGGGTCCGGGGCGGACGGCATGGAGACCTGGTGGTCGAGGCCGTCCTCGTACGTCTGGAACGACGCGGAGAGATGGAAGATCGGCTGGCCGTGCTGGACGGCGACGACCCGGCGCGTGGTGAAGGAGCGCCCGTCGCGGATCCGGTCCACCGAGTAGACGATGGGCGCGGAGGTGTCGCCGGTGCGCAGGAAGTAGGAGTGCAGCGAGTGCGCGATGCGGTCCGCGGGGACGGTCCGGCCGGCCGCGACCAGGGCCTGGGCCGCCACCTGGCCGCCGAACACACGCGGTACCAGCGAAGGGCGGCTGATACCGCGGAAGATGTTCTCCTCGATCTGCTCGAGGTCGAGCAGATCGAGGAGCGTCGTCAGTGCCTGGTTCATGGGGGAAGGTTAAAAGCCGAATCCCTTTACAGACCCATGGACTTGGCGATGATGGACTTCATGACCTCGCTGGTGCCGCCGTAGATGCGGTTCACGCGGTTGTCGGCGTACAGGCGGGCGATCGGGTACTCGTTCATGTAGCCGTAGCCGCCGTGCAGCTGCAGGCACTTGTCGATGACGCGGTGCGCGACCTCGGTGCAGAACAGCTTCGCGGAGGCGGCCTCGGCGGCGGTCAGCTCACCGGCGTCCAGAGCCTCCAGGGCGCGGTCGGCGACGGCCTCGGCGGCGTCCACCTCGGCCTGACAGGAGGCCAGTTCGAACTTGGTGTTCTGGAAGTGGGCGACCGGCTTGCCGAAGACGGTGCGCTCGGTGACGTACTGCTGGGCGAACCGGATGGCGGCCTTGGCCTGCGCGTAGGCGCCGAAGGCGATGCCCCAGCGCTCGGAGGGCAGGTTGGCGCCGAGGTAGTAGAAGCCCTTGTTCTCCTCGCCCATCAGGTCCTCGACCGGGACCTTCACGTCGACGAACGCCAGCTCGGCGGTGTCGGAGGTGCGCAGACCCAGCTTGTCGAGCTTGCGGCCGATGGAGTAGCCCTCGGACTTGGTGTCCACGGCGAAGAGGGAGATGCCGAAGCGGCGGTCCTGCTCGCTGGGGGCGGAGGTTCGGGCGCAGACGATCACGCGGTCGGCGTGGACGCCACCGGTGATGAAGGTCTTGGAGCCGTTGAGGACGTAGTGCGTGCCGTCCTCGGAGAGCTTGGCGGTGGTCTTCATGCCCGCGACGTCGGAGCCGGTGCCCGGCTCGGTCATCGCGAGGGCCCACATCTCCTCGCCGGAGACGAACTTCGGCAGGTAGCGCTTCTTCTGCTCGACGTCGGCCAGCATCTTGATGTAGGGGAGGGCGAGCAGCACGTGCACGCCGGAGCCGCCGAAGTTGACGCCCGCGCGGGAGGTCTCTTCGTAGAGGACGGCCTCGAACTTGTGGGTGTCCAGGCCCGCGCCGCCGAACTCCTCGGGCACGTTGATGCCAAAGACGCCCAGCTCGCCGAGCTTGTAGTAGAAGTCGCGCGGCGCCTGACCGGCTGCGAACCACTCGTCGTAGACCGGGACGACCTCGGCCTCGATGAAGGCGCGAATGGTCTCGCGGAATGCCTCGTGGTCCTCGTTGAAAACGGTACGGCGCACAGCCGGCTCCCTTCGGTCGCGGCGGTCCGCCGCCATGCCTAAGCGCTTGCTCAGCCTAAGTTACCGGCCAGTCAAACTGACTGTCCAGAGTGGAGGCACCGCAGAAAGGGTGGGGTGGCTCACCCCGGCCCCGCCGACGGCGGTCGGAGCTGACCCTGGCGGAGGGGGTTCGTCCGCGCCGCGGTGGCCGGTTCCGTGGAGATGCCGTCTGCCATCTGCCATCTGCCGTCTGCCGTCTGCCGTCTGCCGTCTGGCGTCTGCCGTCGGCTGTCCGCGCTGTCCGGCCCTCCGCCGTCCGCCCTCCGCCCTCCGCCATCTGCCCGCCGGACGACCACCCGGCCGAGCGGGCCGGCGCCCCGCTGTCCTCACCCTGCGGTGACGCGCAGCGCGAACCACAGCTCCATCCGCACGTCCGGGTCGTCCAGGTCCCGGTCCAGCAGTTCCGCGGCGCGGCCGACCCGCTGGCGGACGGTGTTGCGGTGGACGCCCAGGGCCGTGGCCGTGCGGTCCCAGTTGCCGTGGTGGGCCAGCCAGCCCCGGAGGGTCTCCCGCAAGGCGGGGGAGAGCGGCCCCAGCAGGGCCTCGGCATGGGCCCGGGCCTCGGCCTCGCCGACCAGGCCCGCGAAGCCGGGGTCCGTGTGGTGGGCCAGCGGGATGCGGGCCGCCTCCGCGCGCCGGACGGCCCGCTCGGCCTGGGCATCGGCCGTGGCCAGCCCGGCGGGCGCGGCCGGGCCGCTCACCCCGAGCCGCCAGCCGGGCTGCGCCGCGGGCTCCCGGTCCGTCAGCAGCCGTACGCCGCCCTCGTACGGGTCCAGCAGTACGGTGCCCAGCGCGGCCGCGAGGGCCTGCGGGTCCCCGGACCCGCGGGCGTGCACGGCGTACCAGGGCCCGGCCGCCAGGGCTTCGGCCGGATCCCCGTCGAGCAGCAGCCGGGTCAGCGCCGCCGCCTCCGCCCCGGCGGGCCGCTCGGCGGTGAGCAGCGTCAGCAGTACGGCGGCCACCGAAGCCACGGTGTGGTCGCCGGGCGCGCGGGCCGGGGT
>NZ_JBSGZP010000190.1:0-11337 GCF_053611065.1 Streptomyces sp. NPDC054840 | reverse complement strand
GGGCCGCCCATCGAGGGCGGCCCCGTTTCACGTGAAACATCGAGTGCGTCAGGCGGTCTTGGCCTCGACGAACTCGGAGAGGTCGCGCAGGATGGCGGCCTTCGGCTTCGCACCGACGATGGTCTTGGCGACCTCGCCGCCCTGGTAGACGTTCAGCGTCGGGATGGACATGACGCCGTACTTGGCGGCGGTGGCCGGGTTCTCGTCGATGTTGAGCTTGACGATCTCGATCTGGTCGCCGTACTCGGCGGCGATGGCTTCGAGGGACGGCGCGATCTGGCGGCACGGTCCGCACCAGGCGGCCCAGAAGTCCACCAGTACGGGCTTGTCGCTCCTGAGGACCTCCTCGTCGAAGTCAGCGTCGGTCACGTTCTTGAGGGTGCCGGCCACAGCGGCCTCCTTCTTCTTTCCTGCGGGGTGTGGGGTGGGGCGGAATGGGAGTCAGACCGGTCAGACCGCTGCGTGGACCTTCTCGGCGTCCGCGAGCGCGGCGAGGAAGCGCTCGGCGTCGAGGGCGGCGGAGCATCCGGTGCCCGCAGCGGTGATGGCCTGACGGTAGGTGTGGTCCACGACGTCGCCGGCGCCGAACACGCCGGTGGCGCTGGTCCGGGTGGAGGGGGCGTCGACCTTGAGGTAGCCCTCCTCGTCGAGGTCGAGCTGGCCCTTGAAGAGCTCGGTGCGCGGGTCGTGTCCGACGGCGATGAAGAGGCCGGTCACCGGCAGCTGGGAGGTCTCACCGGTCTTGGTGTTGCGCAGGGTGAGGCCGGAGAGCTTCTGATCGCCGTGGATCTCGGCGACCTCGCTGTCCCAGGCAAACCTGATCTTCGGGTCGGCGAAGGCGCGGTCCTGCATGGCCTTGGAGGCACGCAGGCTGTCGCGACGGTGGACGATCGTGACGGACTTGGCGAAGCGCGAGAGGAAGGTGGCCTCCTCGATCGCGGTGTCGCCGCCACCGACCACGGCGATGTCGTGGTCCTTGAAGAAGAACCCGTCGCAGGTGGCGCACCAGGAGACACCGCGGCCGGAGAGGGCGTCCTCGTTGGGCAGGCCGAGCTTGCGGTGCTGCGAGCCGGTGGTGACGATGACGGCCTTGGCGCGGTGCACGGTGCCGGCGGTGTCGGTGACGGTCTTGATCTCACCGCTGAGGTCCACGGCCACGACGTCGTCCGAGATCAGCTCGGCGCCGAAGCGCTCGGCCTGAGCCCGCATGTTGTCCATGAGGTCGGGGCCCATGATGCCGTCCTGGAAGCCCGGGAAGTTCTCCACCTCGGTGGTGTTCATCAGGGCGCCGCCCGCGGTGACGGCTCCTTCGAAGACCAGCGGCTTGAGCGAAGCGCGTGCGGTGTACAGGGCGGCGGTGTAACCGGCCGGCCCGGAGCCGATGATGATCACGTTTCGGACGTCGCTCACGGGTTTCTTCCTCGTCTCTGCGGACTGCGTACTGCCTACCGGGGGCCGGTGCGGACTCTCACCCCACCCAACGGATCCTACGGCGCATGCATTCCCCGCCCGTCCCACCACGGCCCTGAACGCCTCGGCTACCGCGCGTAGGTGTGCGTCAGAAGGACCTTTCCGGGGTCTGCCGAACTCGTCTGCTCACAAGCCGCGTCGACGAGATAGGCGTCCACGCGGGCGGAGTCGGCAGGGTGCTGCAGGACAAGGAGGTAGACCGGGGTGCCCTCGTAGGTGCCGCGTTCGGCGGCGAGCGGTGCGTCGGGCCGGCCGGTGGCCTGCCGGACACAGGCGGGGACGGACGTGGTTCCCCGCTTGTCCCCGGGGGCGGGGGCGGTGTTCTCCAGTCCGAGGGTCTTGTTCTGCTCCTCGGGAACGTTCTTGGCGCCCTGGCCACCCGCGATGAGCTGACCGACGCTGTCCTGGAGTCCCTGAGCGGTGTACGTGTCCTCACCCGAGGCAGCGGCGGACGGCCGCGTGGCGGAGTCTGAGGCCTGCCCACTGGTGGCGGTTTCATGGGTGGGCGTGCCCGAGAAGTCGCCGAACAGGAAGATGCCCAGGGCGCAGGCCGCGGCTCCGGCCAGACCGGTGAGGACGGCGATCCTGCGGCGCGCGCGGCGCCGCCCGGGTCCGGTTGGGCCGGTCGGGTGACCGGCGGGCGATGTTCCACGTGAAACATCGCGGTCCGGTGTGCGGGGTCGGTCGGCCGGTACGTCCTGGACCCGCGGCTGGGTGGCGTCGAGCAGGGCCTCCGCGGCGAGGGCCGCATCGATGCGTCCGGCGATGTCCGCGGGCATCCGGGCCGGTCCCGGGAGGGTTCCGAGGAGGGAGCGGATCTCCTCCAGGGAGGCGCGGACATCGGCGCACAGGGTGCAGTCGCCGAGATGGCGCCCGATTTCGGCGGTACGGGTCGGGGAGAGGAGACCTTCGGTGAGGTCGGAGATCTCCGAGACGTCCGGGTGCCGGATCGCGCCGGTCGTGCCGGACATGCCAGTGGGCGGGGTCACGGTCGTCCACCTCCGCCCTTCACAGCGTCTGGATCTGGATGCCTGGGTTCTGCCGCTGGTGGGACGGGTGGGCCCGGCGTTCGGTTCCTTCCCCGCTCGGTGGCGGTGTTATCCCCGGCATTCGCGCGCAGATGAGTGAGGAGCGGCACGAGTTTCGCCCGGCCGCGTGCGCACCGGCTCTTGACGGTGCCGGTGGGCACGTCGAGGAGCCGGGCCGCCTCGGCGACGGGGTATCCCTGCATGTCGACCAGGACCAGCGCGGCCCGCTGGTCGGCCGGGAGGGTGCTCAGAGCGGCCAGGAGCTGGCGATGGAGGTCCTGTCGCTCCGCCGGTGCCTCCGCGGACTCATGGGGCTCCAGAAGGCGCTCCAGACGGTCCGTGTCGTCGAGGGGCGCGGTCCGGCGAGAGGCGGCCTTGCGGGCGCGGTCCAGGCAGGCGTTGACCGTGATGCGGTGCAGCCAGGTGGTGACGGCGGATTCCCCACGGAAGGTGTGGGCGGCCCGGTAGGCGGAGACCAGAGCGTCCTGCACGGCGTCCGCGGCCTCCTCGCGATCCCCGAGGGTCCGCAGCGCCACGGCCCACAGCCGGTCGCGGTGCCGCCGCACTATCTCACCGAAGGCCTCGGGATCACCGGCCACGTGCTGCGCCAGGAGTTCCTGGTCGCTGCGGCCTTCCGTCGTTCCTTCTCGCATCACACCCCTGCTTCCTCCCCGGATGGAGCCTAGGCCGTGTCGTCGAAGTAGCCGCGGGCCAGGGGGCACCTCGCGGCGGTGGCTGGGGGAGGGACGTGGACGACACGACGGAGGGGCGTCGGCCGGGCGCGTGAAGCATCACGGGCCCGGCCACCGAGCCGGCCGGGAGCGGCCCCCGGCGGGTCGCTCACGGCCGGCTAGCCGAGCACCTTGATCTCACTGATTCCGCCTCGGTAACCGCCGTCGTTGTCGTTGGGCAGTTCGGTGATGTGGACCAGCACATAGCGGGTGAACGCCGGATCCTGGAGCGAGATCCGGAGGTTCTTGCCGGCGTGCTCAGGCTTGCTGATCTGCTCGCTGAAGTCCGCCAGCGAATCGGGGTGGGAGGCCGACTGCGGCGCCGCGCGGACCTCGATCTCCTGGCCGGCCGCGTGCAGGTCGATGTCGAGCGCGGAGACGTTCTGGACCTTGCCGAGGTCGATGATGATCCCGCTGCCGTCCTTGCGTTCATCCAGGTTGCCGAACTTGGGGAAGCCCTTGTACTGGGGGGTGACCCAGGCGGTGCCCGGATCACCGTCCACGGTCTTGGCGACGTCCTTCGGCTTGGTCGCCTCACTGTGCGGGGAGAACTCGGAGGCGTCCTTGATCTCCAGCTGCTTGCCGGGTTCGGGCTGCTTCGGGTTGTCGTCGGTACCCGTTTTGGTGTTGTTACTGGTACCGCTGTTGCCCTTCTGGCCGCTGTGGTCCAGGAGGGTGTCGGCCAGCTGCCAGCTGCCCAGGCCGAGGGCGGCGATGAGCAGGGCGGCGACGCCCCACTTGAGCGCCCGGCCGGTACGGCTCTGCAGCGGGGGCGGCGGGGGCGCGACGGGCCGGCTCTGCACGGTGTTCACGCCGGGAGGCGTAGGACGACCGTAGTTCCCCTGCTGGTAGGTCGTGTGCTGGTACTCCGGCGGGGCGGTGAAGGCGGGCTCCGGCGGCCGGATGCGGGGCATCGCGGCCACGGCCTTGGCCAGCTCGTCAGGGGTGGTGCAGGCGGGGTCCTGACGGGATGCGGTGGCCCCGTCGTTGGCGAGTGCGCGCATGGCGAGTTCGCCCAGGCCCCGGTGGACACCGGCCCGTACCTGGTCGGGGGCGATCAAGCCGACCCCCTTGGGCAGGCCGGTGAGGCCGTACGCGTCGCTCTCGTACGGCCAGCGCTGGGTGAGGGCGGCGTACAGGAGGGCGCCGATGGCCTCGGTGTCGGCCCGCTGCGGGGTCTCGCTGCTGATGCCGCGCAGGGCGGCGTTCACGGCGAGGCCGCGGATGCGGTACTGGCCCGTGGAGGTGCGCAGTATCGCGCTGGGCGTCAGACGCAGGTGGGCGAGACCCTCACGGTGCGCGGCGGCCATCGCCTGGGAGACCTGGCTGACGAGCTGATAGGCCTCGTGGGCCTCCAGGGGGCCGACGGCGAGGAGGGCGGTGAGTTCGGTGGCGTCGGGCAGCCACTCGTGCACGACGTAGACGAGGTCGTTCTCCTCCACGGCGTCCAGGACCTGGACGAACCGCGGGTCGCCGAGCAGGGCGGAGGACCGCGCGGCGGCCAGCACGGAGCGAGCGCGCGGGTGGTCGGCAGGCATCAGGTGCACACCGACGGCCCGGCGCAGCTTCTCGTCCATCGCGCGCCAACTGCTGAATCCGTCCACACGGGTGACGCACTCTTCCAGCCGATAGCGTCTGGCGAGCTTGTGTCCGCTGTGCAGTTCGGGTGCGGCCGCAGGGGCCGCGTTGGTGCGTTCGCCGTCCTTGTCGGGCATGGGTCCGTCCGCGGCTCGTCCGTTCTGGGTGTCCACCCCGTCGGACGTGGCCTGTGCCGCCTGAGCGGTCAGCGGCTCATTGCCGCTGTTGTCGGCCACGTCGACGGCAGCCGTGCTACGTTCCGCCACCGTCGTTCCCGCCTCCCCATCCGTTGCGCGCTGTAGGCCAGTCTGCGAAGCCATGCCAATTGTGCCCACAGTCCGACGCTATGCACGACACACGAAAGGGGGCGACGGTTGTGCGCATCAGCGCCCCAAACGGCCGCGGACCATTCCGACCATCGCGTTGAGCTCTTCGATCCGCATCCGCTTGGCGGCGATGAGGAACACCGCGGCCAGGGCGATCCCGCCGGCGACAAGGGCTGCGGCGGAGCCGGTGACTCCGCTGCCCAGCCACTGGGTGACCCCGTATGCGGCCGCGCCGGCCACGGCCGCGGCGGGGACGCAGGCGCCGGTGAGACGGGCGTAGGTGCGCATCACGTGCGCCCCGTCGAGGTCACCACCGAGCCGGGTGCGCAGGCGGCGCCAGGCGACGCCGACGCCGACCGCGTAGCCGAGGCCGTAGGCCGCGGCCATGCCGACCACCGCCCACCGGGCGGGGAGCACGAAGAAGGAGAGCCCGGAGACGGCCGCGTTGACGGCGGCGACGATCACGGTGTTGTAGAAGGGCGTGCGGGTGTCCTCGTAGGCGTAGAAGCCGCGCAGGACCACGTACTGGATGGAGTACGGGATCAGGCCGAGGCCGAACGCCATCAGGATGTAGCCGATGTTCTGGGCGCCCGAGCCCGAGCCGGCGTAGAGCAGGGTGGCCATCGGGACACCGAGGGCGAGGAAGGCGAAGGCGCAGGGCACGATCGCGACGGCCGAGGTGCGCAGCCCGTAGGAGATGTCGTCGCGCACCGCGGCGGCGTCGCCGTCGTGCGCGGAGCGGGAGATGCGGGGCAGGACGGCCGTCATGACGGAGACGGTGATGATGGCCTGCGGCATCTGCCACAGCAGCAGCGCGTAGTTGTAGGCGGTGATGCCGGTACCGGAGTGGCCCTGCTTCTCGGCGACGGACCCGGCCCAGGTGGCGAGCTGGGTGACGACCACGAGGCCGACCTGGTTGGCGAGGACGAAGAAGAACGTCCACTTGGCCAGGCGGGCGGCCTTGCCGAGGCCGTGGCCCCGCCAGTCGAAGCGCAGACGCGGCTTGAAGCCCGCGTCGCGCAGGTACGGCAGCATCGCGAGGGCCTGGACGGTGAGGCCGAGCAGGGTGCCCAGGCCCAGCAGGCGCACACCCTCGGCGGTGACGGTGGTGGCGTTGACGCCGGAGGTGGTGAAGCCGCCGAAGGCCCAGATGAAGGCGCCGAAGGTGGCGATGACCACGATGTTGTTGAGGACCGGGGTCCACATCATCGCGCCGAAGCGGCCACGGGCGTTGAGGATCTGACCCAGGACCACGTGGATGCCCATGAAGAACATGGTGGGCAGGCAGTAGCGGGCGAAGGCGACCGCGACGTCCATCTGCTGGGGGTCGGAGGCGATCTTCGGCGACATCATCGTGATGAACACCGGTGCGGCCAGGACGCAGATGGTGGTGATGCCCGCCAACAGCACCACGACGAGGGTGAGCAGCCGGTTGGCGTACGCCTGCCCGCCGTCGCTGTCGTTCTTCATGGCCCGGACCAGCTGCGGGATGAAGACGGCGTTCAGGGCGCCACCACCGACCAGCACGTAGATCATCGTGGGCAGGGTGTTGGCGATCTGGTACGTGTCGTTGAAGGTGCCGACACCGATGGCACCGGCGATGACCAGGGTCCGCAGGAAGCCGGTGAGGCGGGAGACGATGGTTCCCGCGGCCATCACCGCGCTGGACTTCAGCAGGCTGGAGGCCCGTCCGGCGGGCTTGCTCGGCGCCGGTGCGGCGACGGGCGCCTCCTCGACGGGGGTGCGGGGCGCCGCCTCCTGGTCCCGGTACAGGTGCGCGAAGGCGTCGGGTGCGGGCTGCTCGTCCGAGGCATTGGTGACGAGGGAGTCCACGCCGACGAACTGGGTGGTGGTGGCGTGGTCGCCGTACGGCAGGTGGCGCGACGGGCCGTCCGGCTCGGGCGGCGGGGTCTGGGCCCAGACGTGCGGGTCGGGAGCGTACGAGGGCGCGGTCGGCGCGGCGTAGAGCGGGCCGGGCTCCTGGTAGGTGCCGGGCGGCGGCGGCGGGTGCGAGGCCCGGTCGTAGAGCACCTCGGCGACGGGATCCTGGGCCGACAGGTCCTGGGACCGGTACGGGTCGTGGTCGTAGGCGTCCTGGACATACGGGTCACGCTCCGGCGCGGGCGCAGGCGCGGGAACCTGCCCGGGCACCGGGGTGCCGGGGGCAGTGCCCTGGGAGGGCGCAGGCCCACCAGTGCCCTGCGCGCGGTCACCGTCGTACGGCGCGTTCATCGAAACCCCACCTCATCGTCCCCAGGCCGACCGGCCACGGCGTCAATCAACGGTCCACTGTCTCACTCGTGCCGGACCCCTCGGTGCTTTGCGCTCCGGTGTCCGGGGACTCGTCACTCGGCTGCGTGCTCTCCTCGGCGGCCGCGCGTGCTGCGACGCGTTTGCGACTGGCGTACATCTTGATGCCTGCCAGGACCAGGAGGAGCACACCGCCGGCGATGACGAGCATCACGGTGGGCGTGATCTCGGTGGCCTCGACGGTGAACTTGCGTTCCTTGCCGTAGGGGACGCCGTCCTTGGTGAACAGCTGCGCCGTGACCTCGACGGGGCCGCTCGCCGTGGCGTTGGCGGTGAACTTGACCGTCTGGGTGTGGTCGCCCTGGACGGTGACCTGCTGCTCGGCCTGGCCCTTGTCGCCGAACATCAAGCGGGTCGGGTTGGCGGACTTGACCCGCAGGACGAGGTCGTGGACGTCCTGGACCAGGCTGTTCTGGACGCTGACCGGGATGGTGGCGCTGTGTCCGGACAGGGTGGTGTCGGACTTGGGGATGACCTTGACCTTCTCGGTGAGACCGATCAGGTAGTCCTGCACCTGGTCCCGGTAGAGGCGGGCCTCGTCGGGGCGTCCGCGCCAGGAGGTGGACATCTCCCGGTTGGTGGTGTTGCCGAAGGGGATCTCCACGCGGTCGGGCGCGGCGAGGATCACCTTGAAGCGGTCGAGGGTGTTCTGCGTGGTGCGGATCTTCTCGAAGGCCGACACCGGCAGCTCCTGCTTCCGCAGGGCCTCGGGGTACTGGCCGGCGCCCGGCACCTGGGTGGTGGCTCCGGGGTCGGGCTTGGCTGAAGCGGCGGCCTCAAGGTCCGCCGGCTGGGTCCAGCGGCCGGTCTGGAGGCCGCGTACGGCTGCGGCCATCGACTGGACCTGGCTGACGCTGGGCGTCCGCTGCGGGGCGACGACGAAGCTGCGCGGTTCGTCGGTCCCCTGCAGGTTCAGGGCGAGGCTGTGGGCGAGGAACCGCTGCACGGCGAGCGTGGAGGTGCCGGCGTTCAGCATGTCGCCCTCGAAAGCGGTGGACAGGTCGGCGTCGGCGACGACGGCGGTGGTGCCGGCGCCGATGGGCCGGGCGGCCGAGGGCGTGTAGCCGAGGGCGCCGCTCTCCACGAGGCTGTCACTGCGGGTGAGGACGTTGTGGGCGCCGGCCGAGGTGGCGACGTTGACGATCGAGGGATCGATGGCGCCGTCCACGGGCCAGGAGAAGTCGGTGGACGCGGGGACGTGCAGGACCGTCTCGACGGCCTGCTTCGCCTTGTCGGTGGCGGGGCGCAGCTGGCCGAGGGTGCCCGAGACGTCCTTGCCGTGGTGGGCGAGGGAGGCGAGGTCGGGGTCGGCGAACGGCAGGGCGACGACCTTCTTGCCCTGGACGGCCGCCTCCAGGGAGCTCAGCCACTGTTCGGCGACGGCCTTGCTCTTGCCCTGGACGGCCTTGCCGCCCGGGCTGCGGACCCGGTAGCCCTTGGTCATCGCATCGACGGTGTAGAGCAGGTCGGGGTCGATGACCCAGGTGATCGGCAGGTCCTTGCCCAGGGTGACCATCTGCTCCAGGCGCCCGCCCGCCCTGAGCTCGTCGGCGAGGGAGTCGTCGAGGAAGACGGGGGTCTGGAGCTCGTCGGAGCCGGTCTCCGCCGTCACGCGGGTGGTGGAGATCAGCGGCCAGGCGTAGGTGAGCTGGGAGCGCTTGGCGGCGGCCTCCGGCTGCCAGGGCAGGAAGGTCCGCCTGATGCCCATCACCTGCTCGGACGGCCGGCTGTCGGTCACCCCGGACAGGGAGACGCCGACCTGGTAGACGCCGTCCTTGTCCAGCTCCAGCTTGTTCACCGGGATGGTGAGCGTGAACTCCTGGCTGACCTTCGACGGCAGGGAGTCGATCTTCACCGCGTAGGCCGGGTCGATCTCGCCCGGGTCGGCGCCGGCCCGGAAGCCGGTGCGCTCCGCCGCCTCGTCGATGGACGAGCGGTCCGGGAGCGCGGGCCCGACCCGCAGACCGACATGTGCGTCGGTGATCTTCTCGGGACCGGTGTTGAGCACGGTGCCCTTGATGGTCAGGGTGTCGCCCTTGACCGGTGCCGCAGGGGCCATGGAGGTCAGCTGGACGTCCACGGCCGAGGCCTGAGCGGCCTCGGCCCGGGGGGCGGGAGAGTAGATCAGGGCAGCCAGCACGGGCGTCCCGGCGAGCAGGACGATCGCCCGCCGCAGCCACCTACGCCGGGCAGGAGCGGGGGACGCCCCCTGGTTGTCTGCCGCCTCGGCCACGCGCTAGCCCGTCCCTCGAAGTGTCAGTGGTCGTCTTTTGTGCGTCCACGCATGGTAACGAGGCCCGCTGTGTGCGAGTGCCGCGCCTTGCTCCACATGATCGGCTCAGGGGCCCGGCGACCGCGTACCGGGGTGGCCGCAAAACGGGGCGGACGCCGGGGGGCCGGGCACGTACCCTTTTCAGTTGTGCCGAACGCCAACGAAGACAACCCCAGTGCCCTGAGTCAGGTGCAGCGCCGCGCGGTCAGTGAACTGCTGCGGGTCGCTCCTGTCGCCGACGAGCTCGGCCGCCGTTTCCAGGAGGCGGGCTTCCGCCTCGCCCTGGTCGGTGGGTCCGTCCGCGACGCGCTGCTGGGGCGTCTCGGCAACGATCTCGACTTCACCACCGATGCCCGCCCCGAGGACGTTCTGAAGATCGTCCGGCCGTGGGCGGACTCGGTGTGGGACGTCGGTATCGCCTTCGGCACCGTCGGGGCGCAGAAGAGCGCCCGCGCCGGGGACGCCGTACGGAATTTCCAGATCGAGGTGACGACGTACCGCTCGGAGGCCTACGACCGTACGTCGCGCAAGCCCGAGGTCTCCTACGGCGACTCGATCGACGAGGACCTGGTCCGGCGTGACTTCACGGTCAACGCCATGGCCCTGGCCCTGCCCGAGCAGGAGTTCATCGACCCGCACGGCGGTCTTGAGGACCTGGCCGCCGGTGTGCTGCGCACGCCCGGAACCCCGGAGGAATCCTTCTCCGACGACCCCCTGCGCATGCTGCGGGCGGCGCGGTTCGCCGCACAGCTGGACTTCGAGGTTGCCCCCGAGGTCGTCTCGGCCATGAAGGCGATGTCCGAGCGGATCGAGATCGTTTCCGCGGAGCGGGTGCAGGCTGAGCTGAACAAGCTGATCCTGTCCCCCCACCCGCGCAAGGGACTGGGACTGCTGGTGGACGCGGGGCTGGCCGACCGGGTGCTCCCCGAGCTGCCCGCGCTGCGGCTGGAGAGTGATGAGCACCACCGGCACAAGGACGTCTACGACCACTCGCTGATCGTGCTGGAGCAGGCGATCGCCCTGGAGGAGGACGGCCCCGACCTGGTCCTGCGCCTCGCGGCGCTGCTGCACGACATCGGCAAGCCCCGCACCCGCCGGTTCGAGAGCGATGGCCGGGTCTCCTTCCACCACCACGAGGTGGTGGGCGCGAAGATGACCAAGAAGCGGCTCACCGCTCTGAAGTACTCCAACGACATGATCAAGGACGTGTCCCGGCTGGTGGAGCTGCACCTGCGCTTCCACGGCTACGGCGACGGGGAGTGGACCGACTCGGCGGTCCGGCGCTATGTCCGTGACGCCGGTCCGCTGCTGGAGCGTCTGCACAAGCTGACCCGGTCCGACTGCACCACGCGCAACAAGCGCAAGGCCAATGCTCTCTCCCGGACCTACGACGGGCTGGAGGAGCGCATCGCGCAGCTGCAGGAGCAGGAGGAGCTGGACGCGATCCGGCCCGATCTGGACGGCAACGAGATCATGCAGGTGCTCGACGTGGGCCCCGGTCCGGTGATCGGGAAGGCCTACGCCTTCCTGCTGGAGCTGCGGCTGGAGAACGGCCCGATGGGCCGTGACGCCGCTGTCGCCGCGCTGAAGGAGTGGTGGGCCGCGCAGGCCTGACGTACGAA
>NZ_JBSGZP010000189.1:0-11350 GCF_053611065.1 Streptomyces sp. NPDC054840 | reverse complement strand
GCCTTGTGAAGGCGGGCCGGGCTCCGGTGCGTATCGGGGGCCGCTCAGCCGCGGCGGCCGGCCAGCTTCCAGGCGGCCGGCAGGGCGCCCATGGCCAGCGCGGCCTTGAGGGCGTCACCGATCAGGAACGGCACCAGGCCCTTCGCGACGGCCACGCCGAGGGACATCCCGGTGGCGGCCATCAGGTACGGCACGCCCACCGCGTAGATCACGGCCGAGCCCAGCACCATCAGACCGGCCGTGCGCGGCACCGAGCGGTCGCCGCCGCGCCGCGCGAGGGCGCCGACGACGGTGGCGGCGAGCAGCATGCCGAGCACGTAGCCGAAGGAAGCGCCGCCCGCGCCGGAGGTCCCGCCCGCGAACCACGGCACACCGGCCATGCCGACGAGGGCGTACAGCGCCAGCGAGAGGAAGCCGCGACGGGCACCGAACGCGGTACCGACGAGCAGGGCGGCGAAGGTCTGGCCGGTGACGGGGACCGGGGAGCCGGGAACGGGAACCGCGATCTGGGCGGCCAGTCCGGTGAGCGCGGCGCCGCCGACGACGAGCGCGATGTCGCGGACGCGGCTCGCGGGCAGCAGATCGGCGAGGACGGCGCCGGGCCGGAGGGAGACGGAGGCAGTGCTCATCGGGAGGCTCCACGGGGAGGGGGTGGCAGGACGATCACCGACGCTAGTGCGCGCCATCCCTCCGCCCCACCGTCACCCGGGACAAAGCGGCACTCCCCATTTTGGTGGGGAAACCACAAATCCTCTACTCCCTCCCCGACTCGACGTGATCCTCGTCACGAGGAAGATCAGACAACACGTCCGTTTTGCACGGACAGCCGCCACTCAGCCAGACTGTAGGGTCCCGCCAATCCCGATGCGGGAGCCCCACCGCCGCTGGGCCGAACGAGAGTACGAGCACCCTTCATGCGCGAGCGCCTGGAAGAAGCACCTCCCACGACGGGCGACCTGCCCGTGGAACCCCTCAGCCACAGCCTCAAGCAGCGCCATCTGACCATGCTGGGGCTCGGCGGCGTCATCGGCGCCGGGCTCTTCGTCGGCTCCGGCGCCGGCATCGGCATCGCCGGTCCCGCGATCATCTGCTCCTACCTGCTCGCGGGTGTCCTCGCGATGCTGGTGATGCGGGCGCTGGGCGAGATGTCGGCCGCGATGCCCGCCTCGGGCTCCTTCTCCGTCTACGCGGAGCGGGCGCTCGGGCGCTGGGCCGGTTTCTCGGCGGGCTGGCTGTACTGGTTCCTGCTGGTCGTGGTGCTGGCCGTGGAGGCCACCGGTGCCGCGAAGATCGCGAACGGCTGGCTGCCCGCGGTCGACCAGTGGGTCTGGGTGCTGCTGTTCATGGTGGTCTTCACCCTGAGCAACCTGGCCGCCGTGAAGAACTTCGGCGAGTTCGAGTTCTGGTTCGCCGCGCTCAAGGTCGGCGCGATCGTGCTCTTCCTGGTCCTGGGCACTCTCGCGGTCTTCGGCCTGCTCCCGGACGCGGAACCGGTCGGCACGACCAACCTCACCGGCCAGGGCGGCTTCTTCCCCGCCGGGTTCGGCGGAGTGGTCGCCGGCATGCTCGCCGTCATCTTCGCCTTCGGCGGCCTGGAGGTCGTCACCATCGCCGCCGCCGAGTCGGACGACCCGGCGCGGTCGGTGTCCCGGGCGGTGCGCAGCGCGGTGTGGCGCATCCTCTTCTTCTACGTCGGCTCGATGGTGGTCATCGTGACCCTGCTGCCGTGGAACTCGCTGAAGGCGGGCGAAAGCCCCTACGTGGCGGTCCTCGACTCGATCGGCATCCCGGCGGCCGCCCAGATCATGAACATCGTGGTGTTCGTGGCGCTGCTGTCGGCGCTCAACGCGAACCTGTACGGGTCCTCGCGCATGGTTTTCTCGCTGGCCGAGCGCCGCGAGGCGCCGCAGGCGCTGCTGAAGGTCTCGGGCGGCGGGGTTCCGCGCCGGGCGGTGTTCGCCTCGGTGGCCTTCGGCTTCGTGTCCGTGGTGCTCAACCTGCTGTGGCCGGACACGATCTTCCTCTACATGCTCAACGCGGTCGGCGCGGTGCTGCTGTTCGTGTGGGCGCTGATCGCCGTCTCGCAGCTGAAGCTGCGCCGCCGGATCGAGCGGGACATGCCCGAGCGGCTGACCCTGCCGATGTGGCTGTTCCCGTACGCGACCTGGGCGGCGCTGCTCGGGATGGCGGCGGTGCTGGTCCTGATGCTGTTCGACGATTCCACGCGGCCGCAGCTGTTGTGGTCCTCGGGCGCGGCCGCGCTGGTCCTGGCCGTGGCGGGGCTCCGGGAGCTCCGGGCGCGCAGGGCCTGACGGAGGACAGGAGGAGGACGCCCGCGCCACGGCACGGGGGTCCTCCTCCTCTCTCTTTCCGGGGGTCGGCGGACGCGGGGGCCGGGGCGCGGGGCGCGTACGGGCATGATCACGAACCGTGAGCCTGATGTCCGAATATCGGACGGAGAACTTCCGATGATCGGACACTCG
The DNA here is from genome assembly GCF_053611065.1 of Streptomyces sp. NPDC054840. NCBI lineage: Bacteria > Bacillati > Actinomycetota > Actinomycetes > Kitasatosporales > Streptomycetaceae > Streptomyces > Streptomyces sp. NPDC054840. The sequence continues at coordinate 8,867 of NZ_JBSGZP010000189.1, read as the reverse complement.
GCACACTGGCGCACCTCATCACGTCCCCGCACAACCGGACAGGCACACCCTCAATGAGCCAGAGCACCCTGACACCCCCCGAAGCACCGCAGAGCGGCGCCGGATCACCCCTCGGCAACGGACTCAAGCAGCGCCACCTCTCGATGATCGCCCTCGGCGGTGTCATCGGCGCCGGACTCTTCGTCGGCTCCGGCGCGGGCATCGCCGCCGCGGGCCCCTCGATCGTGCTCGCGTACGCCGCGTCCGGGCTGCTCGTGATGTTCGTGATGCGGATGCTCGGTGAAATGTCCGCCGCCAACCCCGCTTCCGGCTCCTTCTCCGTGCACGCGGAGCGCGCGATCGGTCCCTGGGCCGGATTCACCGCCGGCTGGATGTTCTGGACCCTGCTCTGCGTGGGCGTCGCCATCGAGGGCATCGGCGCGGCGCACATCATGACCGGCTGGTTCCCGGGCACCCCCGCGTGGATGTGGGTGCTGGTCTTCATGGCGGTGTTCTGCGGTTCGAACCTCGCGGCCGTCTCGAACTTCGGCGAGTTCGAGTTCTGGTTCGCCGCCCTCAAGATCGGCGCGATCGCGCTCTTCCTGGTCCTGGGCACTCTCGCCGTGCTCGGCCTGCTCCCCGGCACGGACTCCCCCGGCGCCGCCAACCTGGTGCACGACGGCGGCTTCCTGCCACACGGCGTGGACGGCCTGCTCGTCGGACTGCTGGCCTCGGTCGTCGCGTACGGCGGACTGGAGACGGTGACCATCGCGGCCGCCGAGTCCGAGAACCCGGTCGCGGGCGTGGCCAAGGCCGTGCGGACCACCATGTGGCGGATCGCGATCGTCTACGTGGGCTCCATGCTGGTCATCGTCACCCTCCTGCCGTGGAACGACCCGGCCGTCACGGCGGACGGCCCGTACGCCGCGACCCTGGACCGCCTGGGCATCCCGGCCGCCGGCGAGATCATGAACGTGGTCATCCTGATCGCCCTGATGTCCGCGATGAACGCCAACATCTACGGCTCCTCGCGCATGGCCTACTCCCTCGTCTCCCGCGGCCAGGGCCCGAAGGCGCTGGGCAGGGTCAGCGGCCGGGTGCCGCGCCGGGCGGTGCTCGCCTCCTGCGGCTTCGGCTTCGTCACCGTGCTGCTGTCCTACTGGTACCCGGACACCCTGTTCGCCTGGCTGCTGAACATGGTGGGCGGGGTCATCCTGATCGTCTGGGGCTTCATCGCCGTCTCGCAGTTCGTGCTGCGCCGGCGGATGGAGCGTGAGGCCCCCGAGAAGCTGGTCGTGAAGATGTGGGGCTTCCCGTATCTGACGTGGGTGGCGCTGGCCGGGGTGGCCGGGGTCCTGGCGCTGATGGCCCTGGGTGACGACACGCGCGTCCAGGTGATCTTCACCGGCGGGCTCACCGTCACCCTCGCGGTGACCGGTTACGTGATGCAGCGCCGGGCGGCGGCCCGGGCCTGACGGCTCATCGGAAGGCGAAGGCGGGCACCGTGCGCAGGCACGGGGGCCCGCCTTCGTCGTTCAGAGGGGACCCTTACATGCGCTTTGGAGTAGATACTGTTAGCGTGCAGTTGCGAATTGATTGCAATAAGCGGTTGGCACGCCGAGGGGACCGGATCACACGCATGGCCATCTACACGCTTCCTGAGCTTCCGTACGACTACGCGGCACTGGAGCCGGTGATCAACCCGCAGATCATCGAGCTGCACCACGACAAGCACCACGCGGCCTACGTCGCGGGCGCCAACACCACGCTGGAGCAGCTGGCGGAGGCGCGCGACAAGGAGAACTGGGGCGCCCTCAACGGCCTGGAGAAGAACCTCGCGTTCCACCTCTCCGGCCACATCCTCCACAGCATCTACTGGCACAACATGGCCAGCCCGAAGACCGGCGAGGGCGGCGGCGAGCCCACGGCGGCCGAGGGCCTGGGCGACCTGGCCGACGCGATCACCGAGTCCTTCGGCTCCTTCGCGAAGTTCAGGAAGCAGCTGACCTTCGCCTCCTCGGCCACGCAGGGCTCCGGCTGGGGCGTGCTCGCGTACGAGCCCGTCAGCGGCCGTCTGGTCGTCGAGCAGGTCTACGACCACCAGGGCAACGTGGGCGTGGCCAGCACCCCGATCCTGGTCTTCGACGCCTGGGAGCACGCCTTCTACCTCCAGTACAAGAACCAGAAGGTGGACTTCATCGAGGCCATGTGGAACGTCGTCAACTGGCGGGACGTGTCCAGGCGCTACGCCGACGCCAAGGCGAACACCCCGCTGCTGATCCCCGCCAAGGGCTGATCGCGCCCCCACAAGCCCGTCCGCCTCGTGATCGTCTTCTCCACCTTCACCAGCGGGCGTGTCGAACGGAAGACCCCCGTGAGGACGTGACTCACGGGGGTCTTCCGCATGGTGCGCCGGCCGGGCTCGGCGGGTCCTACTCGAAGGACGGGCCTTTGGTACGGGTGCGCTTGATCTCGTAGAAGCCCGGGGTCGAGGCGACGAGCAGGGTGCCGTCCCAGAGCCGGGCGGCCGCGTCGCCGCGCGGGGTCGGGGTGACGACCGGACCGAAGAAGGCCACATCGCCCTCGTCGCCCGGAACGGAGATCACCGGGGTGCCGACCTCCTGACCCACCCGGTCGATCCCGTCGTTGTGCGAGGCCCGCAGCACCTCGTCGTACTCGTCCGAGTCGGCGTACGCGAGCAGCTCGGCCGGCAGGCCGACCTCGGCCAGCGCCTCGGCGATGACCTCGCGGGTCGGACCCTTCTCGTCGTTGTGTATGCGGGTGCCGAGCGCGGTGTAGAGCTTGCCGGTGACTTCCTCACCGTGCTTCTGCTGGGCCGCTGTCACCACGCGCACCGGAGCCCAGCCCTTGGGGCCGAGCAGCTCGCGGTAGACCTCGGGCAGCTCGTCGAGCTTGTTCTCGTTGAGCACCGCGAGGCTCATCACGTGCCAGCGGACCTCGACGTCGCGGACCTTCTCGACCTCGACCATCCAGCGGGATGTCATCCACGCCCAAGGGCAGAGCGGGTCGAACCAGAAGTCGACCGGGGTCTTCTCGCGCACCTGGGTGGCGGTCATGTCTCTCCTCAGTCTCGGCATGCGCCGCAAAAGGGCATCTCTGGGCTCACGTTCCCCGTCGCCAACCAGGACCGGGTCGCCCGCATTCCCTCGTGCGAGGATTCGACTCAAGAACGCGATCACGCACGAAGGAGTGCACGTGCCCGGAGAGAATCTGTCCCGCGACGAAGCCCGTGAGCGGGCCGAGCTGCTGTCCGTCGACGGGTACGAGGTGGTCCTCGACATCCGGTCCGCTGTGGACGAGGCCGAACCGGCCGAGGGCCCGCGGACCTTCCGCTCGGTGACCACGATCCGCTTCCGGGCGGCGGACACCCGGGCTTCCACCTTCGCGGACCTGATCGCGCCCTCGGTGAACGCCGTAACTCTGAACGGGCGTGCGCTGGACGTGGCCGCCGTCTTCGACGGCGCCCGGATCGCCCTCGACGGCCTGGCCGCCGAGAACGTCCTCGTGGTGGACGCGAACTGCGCGTACAGCCGGACGGGCGAGGGCCTGCACCGCTTCGTGGACCCGGAGGACGGGGAGGTCTATCTCTACACCCAGTACGAGCCGGCCGACGCGCGGCGGGTGTACGCGAACTTCGAACAGCCCGACCTGAAGGCGCCGTACCGCTTCGAGGTGACGGCTCCTGACGGCTGGCAGGTGTGGAGCAACGGCGCGGAGGAGTCCCGCGAGGCGGGCGTCTGGCGGTTCGCGGAGACCGCGCCGATCTCCACGTACATCACGTGCGTCGTCGCGGGTCCCTACCACTACGTGACGGACTCCTACACGCGCGGGGACCTGACCATCCCGCTGGGCGCGATGTGCCGAAAGGGGCTGGCGAAGCACTTCGACGCGGATGACGTCTTCCTCGTCACCAAGCAGGGCTTCGACCTCTTCCACGAGCTCTTCGACTACCCGTACCCCTTCGGGAAGTACGACCAGGCCTTCGTGCCGGAGTACAACCTGGGCGCGATGGAGAACCCGGGGATGGTGACCTTCCGGGAGGAGTACATCTTCCGCGGGAAGGTCACGCAGGCCTCGTACGAGATGCGCGCGAACGTCATCCTGCACGAGATGGCGCACATGTGGTTCGGCGATCTGGTCACCATGAAGTGGTGGGACGACTTGTGGCTGAAGGAGTCCTTCGCCGACTTCATGGGCTCCTTCGGGCTCGTCGAGGCCACCCGCTTCGACCAGGCGTGGGTCACCTTCGCCAACCGGCGCAAGTCGTGGGCCTACCGCGCCGACCAGCTTCCGTCCACGCACCCGATCACGGCGGACATCCGTGATCTGGAGGACGCCAAGCTGAACTTCGACGGCATCACGTACGCCAAGGGCGCCTCGGTGCTCAAGCAGCTCGTCGCCTACGTGGGACGGGAAGCCTTCCTGGAGGGCGCGCGGCGCTACTTCAAGGCCAACGCCTACGGCAACACGACGCTGGACGACCTGCTGTCGGTGCTCGCCGAGGTCTCCGGCCGGGACATGGCGCAGTGGTCGCGGGCCTGGCTGCAGACCGCCGGCGTGAACGCGCTGACCCCGGTGATCACCTACGACGCCGGCGGCCGGGTGACGGAACTGGCCGTCGTGCAGGAGGGCGACGAGCTGCGCCCGCACCGGGTCGCGGTCGGCCTGTACCGGCTGGAGCCCGACGGGACGCTGGTCCGCTACGCGCGGGCCGACGCGGACGTGGCGGGCGTGCGGACGGTCGTCACGGAGCTGGCGGGCACGGAGCGGCCCGACCTGGTCCTGGTCAACGACGAGGACCTCACCTACTGCAAGATCCGCTTCGACGAGGGCTCGCTGGACACCCTGCGGGCACACCTCGGCGACCTGACGGACCCGCTCGCGCGGGCCCTGAGCTGGTCGGCGCTGTGGAACCTGACCCGCGACGGCCTGATGCCGGCGCGCGACTTCGTCTCGCTGGTCCTCGCGCACGCGGGCCGCGAGACGCACGTCGGCGTCCTGCAGATGCTGCACGCGCAGGCCCTGACCTCGGTCACCCACTACGCGGCGCCCGACTGGCGCGAGCAGGGCGGCCGGGAGCTGGCGGCGGGCGCGCTGCACGAGCTGCGGATCGCGGCTCCGGGGTCGGAGCACCAGCTGACGTGGGCCCGCTTCTTCGCGGCGAGCGCGGCGACCGAGGGCGACTTCCAGCTGCTGCTGGGGCTGCTGGAGGGTTCGGCGCGGATCGACGGGCTGGAGGTGGACCAGGAGCTGCGCTGGGACCTGCTGCTGCCGCTGACCGCGCACGGAGCGGTGGACGAGGCCGTGCTCGCCGCCGAACTGGCGCGTGACGACACCGCCTCGGGCAAGCGGCACCAGGTACGGTGCCTGGCGGCGCGGCCCTCGCAGGAGGTGAAGGACCAGGCGTGGGCGGCGGTGGTCGAGTCGGACGCGCTGTCGAACGCGCTGGCGGAGGCGACGATCGCGGGCATGCAGCAGTCCTCGCAGCGGGACCTGCTGGCGGCTTACGCGGGGCGCTACTTCGAGGTGATCGAGCGGGTGTGGGCGGACCGGTCGATCCAGATCGGCATGGACGTGGTGAAGGGGCTGTATCCGTCGCTGCAGGGAGACTCGGCCACGCTGGAGGCGACCGACGCCTGGCTGTCGGCCCACCCTTCGGCTCCGCCGGCCCTGCGCCGCCTGGTGCTGGAGGCCCGGGACGACCTCGCCCGGGCCCTGGCCGCACAGCGGTGCGATGCGGCGGCCGGCAACTGACCTGCGGCACCGTTGCCGGGGCTCCGCCCCAGACCCCGGTCCTCGAACGCCAGCGAAGCTGGATCTTCCAGCCGTCCTGCGTTCGAGGACCGGGTCCGGGCAGAGCCCGGGGAACGGAGGAAGGGTGGGGCGGGGAGCAAAATCCGCGCGGCGGCCCCCACACGGGCGCACCCCATCGGCAGTCGAACGCCCGTACTTTAGCCCCAGCTTGTCCGGATTTGTCGACGAGCGTGTAACAGGGGTTAGCGAGGCCATGGCCTGAGGGAATCACCGCGCCATGAACCACAACGCACCCCTCCCCCTCGCCCACCTCACCGCCAACCGCCCCCGCGTACTGACCCTCGCACAGCTGCGCGAGCACGGCGTCACCGCCTCCGACGCGGCCGAGCGGCCCTGGCAGCAGATCCTGCCCGGGGTGTTCCTGCTCCACCGCGGTCCCGCGACCAGCGAGGAGCGGCTGCACGCGGCGCTGCTGTACGCGGGGCGGCGGGGCGGCGGCGAGGCCATGATCACCGGGCTGGCGGCGCTCGCCCTGTACCGGTTCAGCTCCGCACCCCCGCTGCTCGCCCTCTCGCACGTCGACGTCCTCGTGCCCGGCACCCGGCGGCTGCGCTCCACCGGGGACGTGCGGATCGTACGGACGCACACCCCGCCGCGGTCCCAGGAGGTGACCGGGCTGCCCGTGGCTCCCGTCGCGCGCGCCGTCGCCGACGCCGTCACCCAGCTCTCCGACGCCGTCACCGTGCGCCGCCTGCTGAGCGAGGCCGTCCGCGGCGGGCACTGCGAACCGGGCGCCGTCGTCCGGGAGCTGACCGTGGCCCGGCTGCTGAACCGGCCGCACGTGGTCGACGCCGTCGAGTCGCTGCTCGCGGAGGGGCGGGCCATCGCCGAGGACCGGCTGTACCACGTCGTACGCGGCTACGAGCTTCCCGACCCGGTCTGGCACGTCGACCTGCGGCTGCCCGGCGGCCCGCACCTCGGCGGCGTCGACGCGTACTGGCCCGAGCACTCCGTCGCCGTGGAGATCGACACCCGCGCCCCGCGCCAGGGCGAAGACGAGCAGTGGTCCGAGTCCGTGCGCAAGCGCGAGACGCTGGAGCGGCTCGGGGTGACCGTCATCCACATCACCCCGCGCAAGCTCCGCGACTGGCCCGAGCAGCAGGCCGCGGTCATCCGGACCGCCCTGGCGGCCGCCGACGACCGGGAACCCGCCGCCTACCTGGTCGTACTGCCCAGGTGAGGCGAGTACTCCGGGGCGCTCCAGAGCAGCCGCCCCGGGTGCAGGCTCGCCACCACAGACTCCACCCGGAAGCGGGTGCGGCGGCTCCCGTCGGCCGCGAACTCCGTCCGGGCCCGGCCGCTGAGCTGAAGGACCGCCCCGCTCTCCCAGTCCGGGAAGAGCAGCCCGGCCCGTGGATCGGCCGTCAGGTTCCCCAGCGTCAGGAACATGGCGTTGCCCGTGTAGTCCGGCCAGGCCAGTTCGACCGGCGAGAGCACCTCCACGAAGCCCGGCAGCCCGCCTCGGTGACTGGCGTCGGCGCCGTCCGCCTCCGCCGTGGTGGCGATGAAGAAGGTGTCGGCCCCCCGTACGGTCCGCTGCTGATCGGGCGTCAGCGCCTCCCCGCGCCGGACCACACCCGCCCCCTGCCGGGCGAGCCCCAGCGGCTGCCGCTTCTGGATGTACTTCGGGCAGTTGGCGAAGACCTGCTCGGCCTCGACGGCGAAGCCTCCCCGCGTCACCTCCAGGGTTCCGTTCAGCCGCATCCGGCGCCGGGTGCGCGGGTCGAGCGCGATGGTCCCGACCCGGGTCCCGGCCGTGGCCAGCGCCTCGGCGAGCGGGTCGCCCGCCGGTGCTCCGCCGGCGACCGCGATCCGGTCCGGCCCGGTGGCCCGTACGAAACCGGGCGCACCGGTGAGCAGGGAGGCCCACACCCGCCCCGCGCCGTCGGCGGCACCGACGACCAGATGCGGCTGGAGCCCGAGGAAAGCCGCGGCCACGTCCGGATGCCCACGCCGATCGAGCGGCCGACGTGCTCGGCGAGATCGCGCACGCCGACCCGGTCCTGCACGGCCAGCGCGCCCCAGTGGTACGCCCCGGTGATCATGACGGCCCCTTCCGAAGAGGTTTCCCGCACTCCTATATCTAACCTTCTAAATCTAGATTAAGGGTTAGGAGAGAGGGTGTCAACCGCTCACGTAGCCTTAAGGGGTTAAGCCATCAGGCGAGAGGGACGAGACGGACATGACGGCGGCAGAGGCGGCGGACCCACGACCCCTGACCGGGGAGCCGGTCGCCCTCGACCTGCTCAATACGCGCTGGGTCGTCGACGGCGAACCGCTGGACCTCTTCGCCGGTGCGGCCGGGCTCACCCGCGTGCAAGGGCTCTCGGTCTGGCTGGAGAGCACCGGTCTGGCCGGCCGTTTCCGCGCCGACGCGGCCACCCTCGTCCACCTGCTCACCGCCCGCGAGGCACTGTCCCGCGCGGTCGCGGACCCGGCCGACGCGAGTGCCCGTAGCCTCGTCGACTCCGTGCTGGAGCACGGCCGCATCCGCGCCACCCTGACCGCCGAAGGCCCCGGCGAGCGGGCCGAGTTCGCCGATCCGGCCTGGGGTCCCGCCTGGACGGCGGCGCGGAACTACCTCGACCTGCTGGCTTCCGCGCCCGACCGAATCCGCCGGTGCGCGTCCGAGACCTGCGTCCTGCACTTCTTCGATGTCTCGCGCAACGGCACGCGGCGCTGGTGCTCGATGGCCGCCTGCGGAAACCGGGCGAAGGCATCGCGCCACTACGCGCGCACGCGCGAGCGCTGAGCACGCGAAATCTGTCACACCCGCACCGGGCCGCGACCGCGTCCCGGCGCTGCCGTTTGGCCGCCAAGTCGATAAATCGATCGACCAGCTCCTACGGTTCACACCGCTGTGCCCCGGTAAGGCCGCACTGGCGCATTCTTCGCGCTGGCGGGAGTCCGCCATGACAGGTCTCGGTCAATGACAACTCTCCCCAAAGAGCTGTCGCTTAGGCCAAGCTGACCGGTCATCCGGCACCGAAATCCGGACCGTATCTTTCACTTACCAGGGATGCTGATGACCCTCGAATCCCCCAGCTCCATAT
>NZ_JBSGZP010000188.1:0-11365 GCF_053611065.1 Streptomyces sp. NPDC054840 | reverse complement strand
GGGCGCGGGGCACGCTGGTTGCGTGTCGGCCGCGCGGCGCTGGCGTGCGTGGGCTCGGTGCTCCGCGGGGGTGGTTCCGTAGGCGTCACGGAAGGTACGGCTGAAGGTTGCGGGGTTGGTGAAGCCCCAGCGGGCTGAGATCGCTTGGACGGTTCGGTGGTCCATTTCCGGGCGGGTGAGGTCGGTGTGGCAGCGTTCCAGGCGTCGGCGTCGGATGACTCCCGCGATGCTGGCGGGCTCGCCGTCGAAGAGCGTGTAGAGCGTGCGTAGAGAGACGTTGTGCCGTTCGGCGATCGTGCGAGGTGAGAGGTCGGGATCGCCGAGGTTGTAATCGATGAAACGCAGGATCCGCTGCAGCATCAGCTGGGATCGCGCCTCGACCGGCGCCTCGTCCAGGGAATGTAGATGTTGGGCAAGGCACGCGGTGACCAGGTCGATCGTGGCGGATCCCATGGACTGTAGTGCCTCCGTTCCACAGTGCGTTCCTTGGGCATGGAGGGTGCGCAGGAACCCCGCGAGAATCGCGATCGCTCCCTTTTGGGCAGGCAGTCGCTGCACCAGGAGTGGCTCAAGCCTGCGGGGGGACAGCGGCAGGGCGGACCGCGGTATCTGCAGCGTCAGGGCGTGAATCGGGTCTCCGGCGGAGAGGCACTCGGTCAGCATGGGGCTGGAAGTGTTGGACAGTACGAAGTCACCCGCCACCAGTTCTTCCCGGCCATCCTGGAAGACCAGGAGGCTGCCCTGTGTTACCAGTGAGAGTTGGTAGCCCTCGGGATCGCCTTGTCGGATGTGTCTCGCGGACCGCCACGCCCGCATGGGGGAGAACTCGAACGCCGACAACGCCACGGGGCCCAGTGGCATGTCCTGGATGTCTGCGTGGAAGTCGTCTCTTCGGTCACTGCTCAGCGACAGGGGCATGACCTCGTTGGAGACGGTGTCGAGGAACCATTCGAACCTGTCTGTTGGCGGCACGACCGAAGCCGACGACCTCGACCCACCCACGGAACCCCCGCATACGCGTCATGCCAAACCAGACCAACTAGCCGGATCATCTCATGATCCAATCTGGCTTCGAGACTCAAAAGGATCCCTCGCGGGTCGCTGATGCAGCTGCTACGCGATCCAGGCCACCGGAGCCGGTGCGCTCGCGCTTGCCAGGGGCGGGTCGAGCCCGGCGCATCGGACCCCGGGCTCGAACTCGGTATTCCTGACCGAAGGCGCGCGAGGGCGGGTGGGCTGAGAGGGCTGGCGATCGCGCTGCCGCCGAAGGTTCTGGTGACATCGCAGTAACGGCGGGACCAGGTGTGGGCGGCACGCCGGACGAGGTGCAGAAGTTAATCGTCGGCAGTGGTGCTCACGGTGCTGACCGGGTCTGCCGCTGGGCAGAAGACACCGAAGGCGGGCCAACAGCGGATCCATGCGTCGTGGTCAAACGGTCTGCACAAAATGCGAAGGCCCTCCGCACAACATGCACACTGCGACCGCAGCCACGCGATGTCTAATCAAGCGTCGAAGCAGCGTGACGGCATCGTCGGGAAGAGCAGGCAGGCCCGCCTGCTCTGCGTGTTTGTGCGCCTGGTTTCGTCTGCTGCGTAGGGGATGACCAAGGCGTTGGGTGGAGTGGGGTGGGTAGGCGTGCGAGGTGTGTTGCGTGTTTCGGGCTGCACCGTTTCTGGAGTTGATGGTTTGTCATGCAGCAGATGGTTCACAAAGCACCGCTGCTGCTGCCGTTCCTGCTGGACGGCGTCGACGAACCGACGGCTGAGAGGTTCCTCCTCTGGCTACCGGCAGCCGCATACGCCAGCTGCACCGCCCCGGGGATCCCGGAGTGCGTTGCTCCCGACCGCTGGGGTCCCAGCACTACGCACTGGCGCGTCCACGGCAGCCGCCATCCTCCCCTGGGCCCACCGGCCACGCGGCCTCGTCACTCTCTGAAGTACGACAGATTCGAACACGAAAGTCTCATCTTGTCTGCATCTGCGTCTGCCTCCGTGCATCTCATTCCGCTCCGCCACGTCTCGGTGGCCGAGGCCGCCGCATGTCATCAGGTCGTCGCGGCCTCGATGGCCCATGACCTGCCCGGCGTACCGGCCCCTGACCCCGAGCAGATCCTCGCCCAGCTCATCCAGCCCGCTCTGGGCAGCCGCCGGCTGATCTGGCTTGCCACGGGGGCGGACGGGGGCCCTGTGGGATTCGCCGGCCTGCGGGTGTTCACTTCTCCGGAACAGGAGCACCTGTCCGAACTGGAACTACACGTCGATCCCGCGCACCGGCGCCAGGGAATTGGCTCGCGCCTGCTGTTGGAGGTCATGGCGGCCTGCAACGCCGAGAACCGGCGCACCCTCATCGCGGCAGCCGCGGCCGACAGCCCGGGCGAAGCCTTCAGCGAACAGCGGGGCTTTAGCCGGGCGCTTACTCTCGATCACCTCCTGCTGCGTCTCGACGAGCTGCCCGATGCGGACCTGACACGGGCCACCGATACGATGCCGCCCGGCTACCGGCTGGCCGGCTGGACCGGCACGGTCCCCGACGAGTTCGCCGACGCCTTCGCAGCGGCCAAGACCGCCATGAACGACATGCCCGTCGGTGACATGGATTACGGCAGCGTGGCCTGGGACGCCAGCCGCGTTCGCGCCATGGCCAAGGTGATCGCCGACCGCGGCGATACACTGCTGACCCTTGCTGCGGTCCACGGTGACGGCAGCATGGCCGGCTACACCGAGGTCCTGCTTCCACAGGGCTCCGGGCCTCGTGCCCAGCAGTACGACACGGCGGTCGTACCCGCGCATCGCGGTCACGGCCTGGGGTTGTGGGTCAAAGCCGCCATGGTGCGGCGTCTGCGCGCCGAACATCCCGACGTCGTTGAGATCGAGACGGACAACGCCGAGGACAACGTCCACATGCTGGCAGTCAACCACCGTCTGGGATTCCGCTCCTACCGGCGCACCCTTGAGTTCCAGCTCGACCTGCGCTCGGCCTGATCCCCGTGGCCGCACTCACTTCCGGAGCGATAGCGACGCGAAGACCTCAGGCGAGCCAGCCGGGGCCTCCCCTCTGGCGGTGCGATGCCAGCCCGCTCGCCTCCGGAGCAGTACGCCGTCTCCCGCGCGCTCACCAGCCCCAGCCCAGCGGACTCCACAGGGGATGCGCCGGTCACGCTCGTCCGCATGCGGCGAGGAACGGGACGGCCCTGGGCGCCGGCCTGTTCGACAGCCCCTTGTGTAAACAACTTCGCTCTGACACCCCGGAGAGTCTCAGGCTCAGGCCTCACCCTCTTCGCCATCGCGTACCGCCCGCGGCGGACGACGGAAACCTCCGCCACGCACCACCCACCACCGCAAGCACTCTCCGAGGAGCCGCCATGCACGTGTCCGCGTCCACCATTTCCCTGACCGTCGCCGACGTCGACGCCTCCCGCGACTTCTTCCGCACCCACCTCGGCTACGAGGTGGCGATGGCCGACGACGGCTTCTGCTCGCTGACCCGCGAGGACGCCGGCGTCGACATCGTCCTGCTCCGCAAGGGGACTGCGGTCCTGCCCGCCGAGCAGCGGGACCGGGAGGCGGGCGGGCTGATCGTCGCGCTCACGGTCCGCGGCCTCGCTGCAGAGGAGGCCCGGTTGCGTGCCGCCGGCGCCCCCATCACCATGCCGCTGCGGGAAGAACCCTGGGGCGAGCGTCTGTTCCAGCTGACCGACCCCAACGGTGTCGTCGTCCAGTTCGTCGAATGGGCCGTCCCGAACAGCGGTACGGACGGGAGCGAAGACACCATCGTACGCGTGGTCACCCCCTCGGCCGACGACATCACCATCTCCCCGAACGCCACCATGACGCGCCTCGCCGCCCCCAGCCGCGGCAGCGGCGAGCTCAGTACCTGGACGGTCGCGATGGAGACCGGTGCGACCGGCCCCGAGCATGCCGTCAGCCGTGAGCAGGTCTGGACGGTCACAGCGGGCGTCTTGGAGGTGACTTGTTCCGGCCGCACCGAGAAGGTCCTGGCTGGCCAGAGCCTGATCCTGGCCCCGGACTTTGTCCGCCGGATCCACGCTCCGGAGCGGGCCGAGGCCTATGTTGCGATGCGCTCGGACGGAGTTGCCTCGGTGCCCGGTACCGAGGGCACTCGCGAACTGCCCTGGGCCCGTTGATCAACACCGCCCGACACGAACCCGCCCCAAGGGGCCCGAGGCAAGACCCGGAGGACCCGGATCTGCCGCACCATCGCCGGCCGAGGCCGGCACAAGGAATGAGAGACACGACATGCGTGTGCTGTTGATGGCGTACGGATCGCGCGGCGACATCGCGCCGCTGGCGGGGCTGGCGGCACAGTTGCGGAAGCTCGGCACGGAGGTACGCGTGTGCGCACCGCCGGACGAGGAGTTCGCAGAACTTCTGGCCGGAGTCGGTGCGGAGCTGGTGCCCTTCGGGCGGGACGTGCGCGCGTTGCGGACGGGAGCGCCGCCGTCGGACGCGGCCGCGTTCGCGGCCGAGTTGGTCGCCGCGCACTTCGAGACGGTCGGCAAGGCGGCCGAGGGCTGTGACGTGCTGGTGGCGAGCGGTCTGATGCCGGCCGGTGCCCGCTCGGTGGCCGAGAAGCTGGGCATCCGCTATGTATACGCGGCCTTCCACCCGTTCGAGATCCCTTCCTCGCATTACCGACCGTCGTCGCGGCCCGGCCCGCCGGTTCCGCCCGACATGACCGACAACGAGGCCCTGTGGGACCTGGACGCGCAGAAGGTCAACGCCCTTTACCTCCAGCCCCTCAATGCCCACCGCGCAGCGATCGGTCTCGCACTGGTGGACAACGTCCGCGACCACGTCTTCACCGAACGGCCGTGGCTGGCGGTGGACCCGGTCTTGGGCCCGTGGCAGGACCTGACGAACCTTGACCTCGTGCAGACCGGCGCGTGGATCCTGCCCGACGAGCGCCCTCTGCCCGCCGACCTGGAGGCATTCCTGGACGCTGGCACCCCGCCCGTGTACGTCGGCTTCGGCAGCATGCCCCTGAGCGGGGCCGCCGACGTCGCCCGGGCGGCCGTCGAGGCCGCCCGCGCGCAGAGCCGCCGCGTGCTCGTCTCCCACGGCTGGGCAGACCTGGGCCTGGCGGACGACTCGGACGACTGCTTCGCCGTCGGCGACGTTAACCACCAGTTCCTGTTCCGCCGGGTCGCGGCCGTCGTCCACCACGGCGGCGCGGGCACCACGGCCACCGCCGCCCGAGCCGGCGCACCTCAGGTGGTGGTGCCCCAGTTCGTGGATCAGCCGCAGTGGGCCGCCCGCGTGGCGGAGCTCGGCATCGGCGCGGCACACGACGGCCCGACGCCGACCTTCGAGTCCCTGTCGGCCGCGCTCACGACGGCCCTGGCCCCCGAGACGGAAGCACGGGCGAAGGCCGTCGCCGGCACGATCCGCACCGACGGGGCGGCGGTGGCCGCGAAGCTGCTCCTCGACACGGGCCCCGCCGCGCCGATGAGCCGTGAACAGATCTCCATGATCGCCCATGCCGACCACCCGATAAAATCTCCACTGGACGACCACTCGGTCAGCCGACTGCTCGAACGCGGCCTCCCGCGGGGCGACGAGCGAGTGCTCGACCTGGGATGCGGCACAGCTGAATGGCTTCTGCGTGCTCTGGCGACGTACCCGCACCTGCGTGCCGAGGGCGTCGACGTCTCCGAAGTCGCCCTGACGCAGGCCCGCCGGGCAGCGAGCGAACTCGGAGTCGGCGAGCGCCTGGTCCTCCACCGGCAGGAGGCCGCGGACTTCGTCACTGCCCAGCCGTTCGACCTGGTGATCAGCGTCGGCGCCACCCATGCCTTTGGCGGTCTTCTCCCCACCCTCGCGGCGGCCCGCAAGCACCTGGCCCCCGGCGGCCGCGTCCTGATCGGTGAGTCCTTCTGGGGTTGCGACCCCTCACCCGCGGCCATCGAGGCGTTCGGTGACCTCGCCGACCTGGCGACCACGGTGGACCACGTCGTTGCCGACGGATGGACCCCCGTCCACGGCCATGTCAGCACCCGCAGCGAGCTGGACACCTACGAGTGGGCCTGCTGGGGCTCACTGGCCTCCTGGGCACTCGACCACCCCGCCGATCCGGCCAGCGCACAGGCACTGGAAACGGCCACCGTCGCACGTTCGCAGTGGCTGCACGGATACCGGGACAGTTTCGGATTCCTCTGCATGGTCCTGTGTCAGACATCCGACACGACTGGAAAGTGAGCACACAGATGCAACCGACCTTCGTACTGGTCCACGGCGCCTTCGCGAACTCCTTCTCCTTCGCACCCCTTCAGGCGGAACTCGGCCTCCTGGGGCACCGTTCGGTCGCCGTCGACCTGCCCGGCCACGGCTTCCAGGCGACCTTCACCGCCGCCTACCAGACCCCGCAGGACCCCGAAGGCCTCGCCTCCGCGCCGGGCTCGATCAAGGGCGTCACGCTCGCCGACAACGCCGCGCACCTGATCGGGATCCTGGAACGGGCCAAGCGCAACGGCCCCGTGATCCTCGTCGCCCACAGCCGCGGCGGCATCACGGCCACGGCCGCGGCCAACGCGCGCCCCGACCTGATCGACCGCATCGTCTACGTCTCGGCCTGGTGCCCGGTCCGTCTCGACGTCGGCGACTACTACGCCGAGCCGGAGATGACCGGGGTGGACCCCGCCGCCTTCGCCTCGGCGCTGGCCGGTAACCCTGCAGACCTCGGGCTGCTCCGGGTCAACTTCCGCACCGCGCACCCGGACGCGCTCGTGGCGTTCAAGGCGGCCCTCTTCGCCGACGGCACCGACGAGCAGTTCCTCGCCTTCCTGAACACCTTCCAGCCCGACGAGAACCTGGACGTCGGCGGCTCCGCCGACCGGGCGCAGGCCGAGACTTGGGGCCGCATCCCAAAGACCTACATCCGCCTGGCCGACGACGCGAGCCTGCCCCTCGCCCTCCAGGACCGGCTGATCCGCGAGGGCGACGAGCTGACGCCGGACAACCCGTACGACGCCCGCACGCTGGAGGGCAGCCACCTGAAGTGGCTGGCCGACCCGGCGCCGGCGGCCCGCGCCCTGGGCGAACTCGTCACGCTTCCGGCCCCGTCCGCTCAGGCCTGATCGGAATGGTGTGAGCGGTTCGGTGGTGGGACGAGGAACGAGAGTGCTCATGGGGTCGGTGGTGTCTGGCCTTCAGCAGGGCAGGCATCCATCCCGGTGATGCGGTGGGTAGATGTCCCACGGGCCGCCACCGCGGCCGCCGCGGCCCTTGCCCTGTCCCTTCCCGTCGCTCCCGCTCACGCCGCCCCCGCGAGAGTTTGGTGCCGCAGGTCCTGCCGATCGGGGGCGCGGCCGGGCTGATAGCCACCACCGCCGATTCCGGCGACAAGGAAGCCAAGAACCCAGGCCAGACCCCCTCCGCCGAGCCGCCGGCCGCGCCGGAGGCCGAGCCGCCGACCGGGAAGAACAACGAGACGGGCAGCGGCCGGCCGAGTACTTCGCCCAAGGGCGCGCCCTCGGCTTCGGTGTCCCGCAGCGCGGGTGCTGCTTCCAGTCCGGCCCGGCCGTCCGGCACGGCGCCGGCGTCTGCGACTGGGGCGGCGGGCGCGGCGAACTGCAAGTTCAACTGGGACCGCACCCAGACCATGGCTAAGGGCATGGTCGGATCCAAGGTCAAGCAGATCCAGTGCCTGCTCAACTACAACTACGGCCAGTCCCTCACCGTCGACGAGAAGTTCGGCGCCGATACGGAAGCCGCGGTCAAGACGGTCCAGGCCTGCAGCGGCATCAAGGCCGACGGACAAGTCGGCCCGGACACCTGGGCCTACCTCGACCACCCGAAACCGACCTGCGGCCACTGACGGACGCGAGGCACGGGCCGCCACCGATCGGGGGCGTGGCCGATGGCGGGCAAGTCGATGTTCACGAGTTTGGGTTCTGGCACAACTTCTGTGGTGCGGCGCGGTCGCCCGGCAGAGCGCGGTTGGTGGGAGAGGGAATCGCCAGGTCGGCGGCTTGGGCCAGGTCGGGCGACCGGCCCACGTGACGCGACACCACAGAACTTGAGCCAGAACCTGAGTTTTGAGAGCACCTGGAGACTTGCTTCGGGACCATGGTTGTGCTCTTCACGATGAGGGGGCCCGGGTGCTGCCGAAGTCCAAGGTCGATTCCGCAGTTGATGGTTCGCTGCCAACCCGTTGCGCCGACTGGTGACTCTGAGCCTCACAGATTGGCGCCGGCGGCGCACCGCCTGCGGCTGCTGCGCGTGGCGGAGACCGCGGCGATGGTCCAGGCCGTCACCCACACGGCTCCGACAAGCAATGCCGCGAGCGCGGTGGGCATGTGGGGAGGGGTGGCCCCAGGCTCGGTGCCAGGCCCGCCGCGCGGGCGCTGAAGCCGAGAACGCCCGCTCCCACCATCGCGATGCCCGCCCAGGAGACGACGAGCGCCGGCCAGCGGACTAGGGGAGTCCGCGGCAGGCGGACGAGGAGCAGTGCAACGACGGCCATCAGCAGGCCGAGAGCCGCGTTAGCCAGTTGGGCGGTCTCGACGTTGGCAACGGCGGCGTAGGCCTCAGTCGGCGCGGGGAAGCCCGGCATGCCCAGCTCGCCCTCCCTCGCCAGGTCCACCTTGCTGACGGTGTAGGCGAGGGCGCCGAGGCAGGCGGTGAGGGCTGCGGCCAGGTGCTTCCTGTGGGATCGGGACATGGGTTCATCCTGCGGTGAGCAGCGGCTGGGCCACCTCCTCCGCTCGTACCGACTCCCTCCCCCGCCTGGGGGAGGGAGTCTTGCTCTGACCCACCTGGCCGACTGCCCCCAACGCTCCCGCCAGGTCGGCGGCTTGGGCCAGGTCGGGCGACCGGCCCACGTGACGCGACACCACAGAACTTGAGCCAGAACCCGAGTTTGGGAGGCACCCGTCGTTGACCCGATGGGTGGACGCCCGGGTCGGGCTGGCGGCGGACGACTACCTGGCGGTGGCGGCGTGGTTGCGGGATCGGACGGGTGGGTAGCGGGGGAAAGGGGGTGCGAAGTGGCGCAGAAGGTAGGCGGGTAAGTCGCGGTCGGGGGGTCGGTGGCCGCGGTCGTCGGCGCGGGCGGGCTGCTGTGGAACGGGGCGGACGGGACGCCGTGGACGGCCTGGCCGCTCGTCCTCCTCGGGGCGGGCCTGGTGACGGCGCTGGTCGGGCGCAGGCTCCGGCCGGGTCTGGACCGGTGGGCCGACGCGCTGGCCGCTGGCGGGCTGACGGTGTTGGTGCTGGCCGGGGTCGTGACCACGGGCGGCACGGTGGAGCAGGTCCAGCTCCGGGGGCGGACGACGGAACCGGTAACGATCGAGCTCAGCGGTTGCCGGGTGACCGGCCAGCACTGGGACGAGGGCGCGGGGCCGGAGGACGAGGTCGAGTGCCGGTACGTCTGGTCGGTCGGCGGACGCACCTTCGATGAGGTGCGCCCGGCGGACAAGCTGCACCCGGACGGGCACCGGATCCGGCTGTGGGCGTCGCCGGAGGGTGGGGAGCTGGACGAGCACTCGTGGCAGACGGTCGCGGCGGTGGGGCTGTCCGCGGCGGTGGTGGACGGGCTGGGGCTCCTGGCCGGTGCGGGGGCGTGGCGCCGGGTGTCGAGGCGGCGGGCCGAGCGAACGGGCGTGGCGGCCGAGCCGGTGCTCACCGCAGGCCGGGCGGGCACTGGCCGCGATCGCTGAGGCACGGGGCCTGTTCGGGGCCGCGAGGCATGGCAGTCAGGGTGAAAAAGGAGACAGGCATCCCGGCGACTGTCGAACAGACCGCGGCTGGCAGAATCCGATCACCGCCCTTCGACGATGGAGAAAAAGCGTCGTGGCTTCATACGAGGAGTGGTGACGCTCCTCGTCCTGTCTTCCGCAGTGGCGGGTTGCACCAGTCCGAAGGCGGGCGAGAAGGAGAGCGAGGCGCTTACCGCATCGGATCTCTTGGACACTGTGTTGAAGGGGGAGCACTCCGGGTTCACCGTCTCGCCCCAGGGAGAGCCCTTGTTGGAGGCCGTGGACGTGGTCACGGCGGCCGATCCTGCCTGTCAGCCGCTGGCCGACTTGAGGAGTGACAAGCCCAAGCACGAACCTACCGGGACCGCCTGGGTGACACTTAAGGCTCGTAGCGGAGCCGAGGCTGGGAGCATCGTGCTCACCAGCTGAAAGGCCCATGCCGCGTAGACGGCCCGGGCGTGTCCGCGCCGAGCAGTGGCCGCGGCACAGGCTTACCTATCAACCCCCTATTGCTGGCCTGTCCCCGCCTGCTCTTGCCGAAGTTGCCAGGGTCGAGAGGAGCCGGAACTACCTGTGGCCTGGCGTCACGGCCGAGTCCGTGAGGATTTGGCGAGAGTTCGTGCGGGATCCGTACCGCAACCTCTGGAGTGAGTACGAGGACGGCGGCTGCGGGGTGTGGGAATGCTGCGGCAGCCCCTTCGAAGCACGGGAGTTCCTGGATGCCGTGATACACGGCATGTCCCGGCGCCCGGCTTGCGAGCTTCGACTCCTCGTAGACCAACTCGACAACTCGTACTGAGCGAGTTCAGGCACGACGTTACTGATGATCTTCGCGTGGGTGTCGTCTGGCGGTCGGCAATGACGCCAGGTCAGAAGCCCAGCCGCCATGCGACACCACAGGCGGAGTCTCAGTAAACGGCAAGCTCAGTGGGGTGCCTTACAGTCGGCTACGGCTCGTCATCCGTGGGTACTTGGGGGGAGGCCGCGAGCAGCGGGGTAAGGAGCAGGGGCAGGGATCAGCGACGCCCATGCCGCCACCGTGCCGCACAAGCCCCGCAGGGCGCCTCTGACGGACCTGCTGCGCCCTTGGAATGATGACGGCCGCCGGTGGAGCCGATGCCGGCGCAGGCCGCGGAGGCTGTGCCGGGCCCGACGGCGGTGCGGGCGGGGGTGGCGTCATACGTGGCGGGAGAGGAAACCAGATGAGTACGGCCGAGGCAGACCCGGCTACGCCCACCGAGCGCGACGAACCACCGTCAACGGGGACCAGAGGTGTGCGGTGCATCCTGACCTACATAGGCCTGCACATGGCCGCGTGGGTGGCGGTCGCGTTCACCGCGCCGGTCGGAGATTCCTTCCTGCAGCTCATGGGAATCGCCCTGGGCATGATGGCATTCACCGGCATCCCCTCGCTGGCACTCGCCATCGGCGCAGGCGCGGCGCACACACGGATGGACCCGGTCCGTTTCCGGTGGCTCATGGCCTTCCCGTTGGTGCTCTTCGCTCTGCCCGCAGCGGGCGCGAGCTCGGTGGCTGAGCCGTTCGTGTTCCAGGTGTTCGCGCACGGAGCATTCGCCTGTCTGATGCCTGCGCCGCTCGCTCCCGGTAACTGGAAGGGCGCGCCGCTCGACTGATCACGCCACAATGACC
>NZ_JBSGZP010000187.1:0-11369 GCF_053611065.1 Streptomyces sp. NPDC054840 | reverse complement strand
ACGGCTCCTCCCCGTTGTCGCCTGCCGCCTGGGGGGCGGGAGGGGTCCAGCGGGGGCCGCGGGCCCGGGCCCGGTCGTGGTCGCCGAGGAACCGCTGGAGCGGCTACGGGAGGGTGAGGATCTCCGCGCCCGCGTCCGTCACCACCAGCGTGTGCTCGAACTGCGCCGTGCGCTTGCGGTCCTTGGTGACGACCGTCCAGCCGTCCTCCCACATGTCGTACTCGTGGGTGCCCAGCGTCAGCATCGGCTCGATGGTGAAGGTCATGCCGGGCTCGATGACGGTGGTGGCGTGCGGGCTGTCGTAGTGCGGGACGATCAGGCCGGAGTGGAAGGACGAGTTGATGCCGTGGCCGGTGAAGTCCCGGACCACGCCGTAGCCGAAGCGCTTCGCGTACGACTCGATGACCCGGCCGATGATGTTGATCTGGCGGCCCGGCTTGACGGCCTTGATGGCCCGGTTCAGCGCCTCCCGGGTGCGATCCACCAGCAGCCGCGACTCCTCGTCCACCTCCCCGCAGAGGTAGGTCGCGTTGTTGTCGCCGTGCACGCCGCCGATGTACGCGGTCACGTCGAGGTTCACGATGTCGCCGTCGCGCAGGACGGTGGAATCGGGGATGCCGTGGCAGATGACCTCGTTCACGGAGGAACACAGCGACTTGGGGAAGCCCCGGTAGCCGAGCGTCGAGGGGTAGGCCCCGTGGTCGCACATGTACGCGTGGGCGACCCGGTCGAGCTCGTCGGTGGTCACCCCCGGCGCGATCAGCTTCGCGGCCTCTTCCATCGCCTGGGCGGCGATCCGGCCGGCGATGCGCATGGCCTCGATGGTCTCGGCCGTCTGCACCTCCGGTCCGGTGTACGGAGTGGGCGCGGGCTTGCCCACGTACTCGGGCCGGCGGATGTTTCCGGGAACGGAACGGACGGGAGAGAGCTCGCCTGGTACGAGCAGCGACTGGCCAGACATGCGAGCGAGTGTATCCAGCGGTGATGGGGCAGCATGGCGGGACAGAGCGGTATGAGAGGAGCCCGACGACGATGGCCCTGTTCAAGAAGCGTCAGGTGGGCAAACCAGGCGAGTGGTACTACTGCCTGGTCCACAAGAAGGTCGAGGAAGGCCCCGACTGTCCGGCCAAGGACCGGTTCGGGCCCTACGCAACCCCGGAGGAGGCGAACCACGCCATGGAGACGGCGCAGGAACGCAACCTCGAATGGCAGAACGACCCCAAGTGGAACGACAAGACCCGCGAGGACGAAGAGGGCACCACCGGCACGGGCGGGGCGTAGGCCCTACCAGCGGCTGGGCGGCGGCGCGGTCAGGTGGTCGGCCAGCCGCGCCAGCCGGTCCCTGAAGCGGCGCGGTGCGCGCTGCACGGGCGTGCCGTTCTCCCCGGCCGCCGCGCTGACCAGGTGCTGCACCGTGTCGAGATCCATATCGCCGACGGGTTCCGGTACCGACAGTGCGTCGTGCGCGAGTGTGCCCAGATCCGGGTCCCCGCCGTCCAGGGACAGTACGGTCGCCCCCGCGCGCCGCGCGTCGTGGACGCGCTCCAGCAAGCCCTCACCGGGCGCCCCCGGGGCCACCACCAGCAGGGTGTGCCCGCGCCGGGCCGCAGTCAGCCGGCCCAGCCCCACCGACAGGTGCGGCGGCTCCCCGGGCCGCACGTGGTGGCGTACGAGCGTGGGCGCCAGCTCCGACAGACCCGACCAGGCGGCCTCGTCCACCAGGTGCGCCGCCAGATGCCAGGGCTCGTAGCCTGCGGTACCCACCAGCAGCAGCTGACCGCCGGCCGGTACGACGGACCGGCGCAGCGATCCGGCGAAGCGGCGCGCTGCGCCCGGCCACTGCGTACCGGCGAGCACCTCGCGCAGCAGCGCCACCCTCACGGCGTCCATATCGGCATCCTGCACCATGCGAGCGACACGGGGAGCGGTTCCCTCCCCTTCGACTGTGGGCTACCCGGCAGTACCCTCGCCCCCATGACTTCCTCAGACAACACGCAGAAGCCGCCGGTCAAGGACCCGTGGGAGCTGCCGGACGTGTCCGGCCTCGTCGTCGGCGTCCTCGGCGGCACCGGTGACCAGGGCCGGGGCCTGGCCTACCGGCTCGCCAGGGCCGGCCAGAAGGTGATCATCGGCTCCCGCGCCGCCGACCGCGCGCAGAACGCGGCCGGCGAACTGGGCCTGGGCGTGGAGGGCGCGGACAACGCCGAGTGCGCGCGCCGCAGCGACATCGTCATCATCGCGGTGCCGTGGGAGGGCCACGCCAAGACCCTCGAAGCGCTGCGCGAGGACCTCGCGGGCAAGCTCGTGGTGGACTGCGTCAACCCCCTCGGCTTCGACAAGCAGGGCGCGTACGCCCTCCAGGTGGAAGAGGGCAGCGCCGCCCAGCAGGCCGCCGCCCTGCTCCCGGACTCCCGCGTCACCGCCGCCTTCCACCACCTCTCGGCCGTCCTGCTCCAGGACGAGTCGATCGACGAGATCGACACCGATGTGATGGTCCTCGGCGAGGCCCGCGCCGACACGGACGTCGTCCAGGCCCTGGCCGCCCGCATCCCCGGCATGCGCGGCGTCTTCGCGGGCCGCCTGCGCAACGCTCACCAGGTCGAGTCCCTGGTAGCCAACCTGATCTCCACCAACCGCCGCTACAAGGCCCACGCGGGCCTGCGCGTGACGGACCTCTGACCCGGGTCCCGACGCACCGGGCGGTCCGGCCCCGGGACCGGACCCCGGGACCGGACCCCGGACCGGACCGGCGGGGAAAGCGGTCAGCCCCGGCGGCCGCCGCGGGCCTCGACGGCGCCCAGGTGGGCCACCACACCCTGGTAGAAACGCTCGACCGCGGCGTCGACACCCCGGATGAAACCGGACTCCGTGTTGCCCCGGGTGTTGCCCATTCCCTTGATCAGCGACAGCCGGAACCCGGTCGGCGTGGCCCCGTCCTTCGGCAGCAGATCGCCGGGCTCCGGGCGCAACCGCTCCAGGGTGCCGCGCGGCCCGTTCCCGCCCTCCACCAGACTCTGGACGTGCAGGTCCGCCGGAGCTTCGGCCAGCGCCCTCAGCAGTCGCTTCACCATGGCCAGCGGATACGAGCCCTCCGGGGCGGGGATGTCCACCGAGGTCCGGACCTTGCCGGTCCGCAGATCGGCGGTGACGGCGATGACGGAGCTCGTCCCGTCGATGCGCAGTTCGGCCGAGAGCCTCCCGTCGGCGCACAGCGACGAGGCCGCCGTGCCCCGCCGGGCCCGTGGATCGCTGTCGCGCCGGGTCCGCTGTACGGGCAGGGCCTTCTGCCCCAACTCACCGCCCAGGCGCAGACAGACCTGGCGGATCAGCCGCTCCCAGCTCTCGACGACGTCGACGGCGCGCGCGTCGTCAGGGCTGATGGTCTCGTCCTCGATGCCCTTGCGTACGGGCACCCAGGCGGGGCCCATGTTCTGGAATCCGTGGCAGCCTGAGTTCTCGTGCTGGAGGTACTCCAGGAACTCCTGGAGGAGCCAGGCGTGGGCGGGGTTGCCGACGCCCTCGTGGCGGATGAGCATCTGGGCCTGGTGGGCCACCTCGGCCCAGGACAGGTGCCAGAGGCTGACCTTGTGCTTGCGCCGCCCGTCGATCTTGACGTCGACCACGGGTGAGCCGTCCAGGGCCACGTCGTTGGAGAGCGTGATCACCGCCTCGTAGCCCCGGCGAGCGGCGATGTCCATGTACTGCTGGACCTGCTCGTCCTTGAGCGCGTTGCCGTGCGTCTTGGTCTCCATGAGGGCCGTCCACAGCTTGCCCGCGCGTTCCACCCGGATCACCCCGTCCGGCCGCCTAGGGGTGTCGCCATGGGGGAGGGAGACCTCGGTGAAGGTCTGCATACGGCCGGAGGGTGCCCCGAATCCGGCGGTGAGGCGGCGGCCCAGCTCGGGCACCTCCGCCATGACGGACAGCAGTACGGAGGTCGCCCGGACCTCGCGCTCCTTGTCGCTCTTGAGAGACGGCACGGGGAAGAGCCGCGCGGTGCGCCAGGACTCGTTCTCGGCGAGGGACCTCTTGGCCACCTTGGGCAGGGTGATCTTCTTCCTCGTCGTGCGGGGTGCTCGGCCGCGCGTCTGGGCGGGCACGGCGGCGGGAAGGGCCGCGGACGCCACTGCGGGCGTCGCCGCTGTCGCCGGCTCGGCGTCCTCCAGTACGTCGATGCCGAAGTCCGTGGCCAGGCCGGCGAGGCCGGTCTCGTACCCCTGCCCCACGGCCCGGAACTTCCACTCCTCACCGCGTCGGTACAGCTCACCGAAGATGAAGGCCGTTTCCGCGCCCGCGTCCTCGATGGAGTACCCGACGAGCGGCTCCCCCGACCGGTCCGAGACCGTCATCCGCAGGTCGTCGAGATCCCCGAAGCGCGCCCCGCCGTACTGGCTGGCCGCCACCACGATCCGCGCCACATCCTCGGGGACGGCGGTGAGGTCCACGCTGATGCGGTCCTCGTCACCGTTCGAGGACGGCGTCTTGCCCAGGAGCTGGACGCTTCCGTCCGCGGCGGCGGGGTGGTTGTAGAAGTAGAAGTCGTTCTCGCTCCGGATCTTGCCGTTCTCGTCCAGAAGCAGAACGGAGACGTCGGCATCGCCCGCGCCGGTGGCGCTGGTCCAGCCCAAGCTCACGACGACGGCCCCGGCGTCCTCGCTCAGGGCGGTCAGGCTGACGTTCGCGCCCTTGGAGATTTCCTGCATGCGTGCTCCCCCCACTCGCCCGGCGTCATACGCCGCGGGCCGAGCAAGCCGGCTGTTCGTCCTGTGACGCGCGGAATACGGTGCGTATCCGCCGAACCGTAATGCCATGGGGTACAGAAGGTCAGGCGAAGCCGAAAACGAACCGGTGCGATCGGCGACGCCCTTACGGCAGCACTGCGGGGCATGGGGGACACTGGACGGGCTCGACCCCGTTCAGTGTTTTCGAGGAGCTCCGCCCATGCCCCGCCTTGCCGTCTTCGCCCTTGTCGTCTGCGTCTGTGCGGTGGCCGCGGCCGTCGTCGCCTTCGTCGAGGGCAGCTTCCTCGGGATCATCTGGGTGCTGCTCGCCGGCCTCACGTCCAACATGGCCTGGTATTACCTGCGCAAGGCGAAGGCCGAGAAGGCCTCCGCCGCACGCAACACGATCTAGGCCGGACAGGTCCACCGGCTGCGGCATCCGGCACCGCACCTCGACGCGTTGTAGAACCCCGGGGCTATGTCCAGTACGTCCGCGGTCCTCCGCCTTGCGATGCACCGCACCGGGCGCCGCGAACCGGCGAACCTTTCCGGTCACAGCACCGGCCGCCCGTCCCGGCCGCCCGTCAGTCCTGCGGGACCGGGCAGAAGCCGCTGGCCTCCCGCCAGAAGGTGTACAGCTCGCGGCCGCAGTCCGTCTCCAGGCCCGACACGCCGAGCGCGGACATCAGGCCGTCCACCGCTCCGAAGAAGAACGCGTTGACCCCCGGGATCCACAGCAGCGCGAACACGGCCAGCAGGCCGAACTGGGCCAGCGGCTCCACCTCGCGGCGCACCCGGTACGACAGCCAGGGCTCGATGACCCCGTAGCCGTCCAGGCCCGGTACCGGCAGGGAGTTCAGGATCGCCGCCGTGACCTGCAGCATGGCCAGGAAGGCCAGCGCGTAGCGGAAGGCCAGCGGCACCCCGTCGAGGGCGTCCAGCCAGAACGGGGCCGTGCACACCACGGCGAAGGCCGCGTTGGTCAGCGGGCCCGCCGCCGAGATGAGGCTGTGCTTCCAGCGGCCCTGGATGCTGCCCCGATCGATGAACACCGCGCCGCCGGGGAGGCCGATGCCGCCCAGGATCACGAAGATCACCGGCAGTACGATGCTGAGCAGCGTGTGCGTGTACTTCAGCGGGTTCAGCGTCAGGTAGCCCTTCGCGCC
Source organism: Streptomyces sp. NPDC054840 (assembly GCF_053611065.1). NCBI lineage: Bacteria > Bacillati > Actinomycetota > Actinomycetes > Kitasatosporales > Streptomycetaceae > Streptomyces > Streptomyces sp. NPDC054840. The sequence continues at coordinate 5,482 of NZ_JBSGZP010000187.1, read as the reverse complement.
CACCGTGAGATCGCCGCCGTGCAGCGCGGTGCGGGCGTGCGCGTACTCGTGCAGGCACAGGGAGACGATCCACGCCGACGTCACGAAGAGGAACACGGCCAGCCCCGGACTGGCGGCGTACCCGGTCCACACCGCCCAGCCGGTGACCGCCATGACGGCGACGATGCCGAGGAATACGGAACTGATCTGCCGCTCGCCGCGGCTGCCCTGATGACCCATGCGGCGAAACCTATCCCGGTGCCCGGGCGGGCCGGACCGTGGGGCCGGGGACAATGGGCCGGTGCGCTACGCGATTCTCGGTACCACCCAGGCCGCCCACGACGACGGGAGCACCGTCGCCGTCGGAGGCGCGCGCCTGCGGGCGCTCCTGACCTCGCTCGCCCTGCGCCCCGGGCGGGCCGTCCCGGCCGGGCGGCTCGTCGACGAGGTCTGGGACGCCGACCCGCCCGCCGAGGCGGTGCCGGCGCTCCAGGCCTTGGTGGGGAGGCTGCGGCGGGTGCTGGGGCCGGCGGCGGTGCGCTCCACCGACGGCGGCTACCTGCTGGACGCGGAGCGGGAGGACATCGACGCCTACCGGTTCGAGCGGCTCGTGCGTGCCGCCGCCCAAGCACCGGATCCGGCTTCGGCGGCGGCTCTGTACGACGAGGCCCTCGCGCTGTGGCGGGGCCCGGCGCTGGCCTCCCTGCCCGAGGCGGCCGCGGAGTCCGCGCGCTGGGAAGCCGTACGGATGGACGCGCGCCGGGGTCGGCTCGCCGCGGCCCTGGAGCTGGGCCGGGCGGAACAAGCGCTGCCGGAGCTGGCCGAACTGTGCGCCCGGGCCCCCCTGGACGAGCCCCTCCAGGTGCTGCGGATCCGGGCCCTGCGCGCGGTGGGCCGTCCCGCGGAGGCGCTGGCCGCCTACGAGACCGTACGCCTCGACCTGGCGGCCCGCCTGGGCACGGACCCGGGTCCCCACCTCCGCGCCCTCCACACCGAACTCCTCACCCCGGCGGTCCAGGCTCCGCCCACCCCGACGACCGCGCCCACCCCGGCAGCCCACCCCCCGGTCGCCCCCGGCGGTTCCGTAGGGAACCTGAGGGCGCGGCTCACCTCCTTCGTCGGACGGGAGGAGGACATCCGCGTGCTCGGGGAGGATTTCGCGCGGGCCCGGCTCGTCACGCTCCTCGGCCCCGGCGGCGCCGGGAAGACCCGGCTGTCGCAGGAGGCCGCCGAACGGCACGCGCCCGGCGGCGGCTGGCCCGACGGGGTGTGGCTCGTCGAGCTCGCCCCCGTCGACGACCCCGAGGACGTCGCCGAGGCAGCCCTCGCCGCCCTCGGCGCGCGCGAGACCAAGCTGCGCGGCGCCTCCGCCGAGGAACTGCGGGCGCTGACCGACCGCACCGGCGACAACCCCCTCGACCGGCTCGCCGAGCACTGCGCCCGGCGCCGGCTCCTGCTGCTCCTCGACAACTGCGAGCACGTCATCGGCGCCGCCGCCGAGCTCGCCGAGCGGCTCCTCACCCACTGCCCCGGCGTACGGATCCTCGCCACCAGCCGCGAACCCCTCGGCGTGCCGGGGGAGTTCCTGCGTCCCCTGGAGCCGCTGCCCGACCCCGTCGCGCTGCGCCTGCTCGCCGACCGGGGAGCCGCAGCCCGCCCTGGCTTCACACCCGACGAGGATCCGGTCGCCGCCGCGGAGATCTGCCGCCGCCTCGACGGGCTGCCGCTGGCCATCGAGCTGGCCGCCGCCCGGCTGCGGCTGCTCACCCCGCGCCAGATCGCCGACCGCCTCGACGACCGCTTCCGGCTCCTGACCGGCGGCGCCCGTACCGTCCTGCCCCGCCAGCAGACCCTGCGCGCCGTCGTCGACTGGTCCTGGGACCTCCTCGACGAGGCCGAACGCACCGTTCTGCGCCGCCTGTCCGTCTTCGCCGGCGGCTGTGACCTGGACGCCGCCGAAGACGTCTGCGCCGACCCTTCCTACGACGCCGCCGACGTCCTCGGCTCCCTCGTCGACAAGTCCCTCGTCATCGCCGCTCCCGGCCCGGACGGCTCCGCCATGCGCTACCGCCTTCTGGAGACCGTCGGCGAGTACGCGGCCGAGCGCCTCGCGGAGGCGGGCGGCGACCGCGAGGACACCGAGCACCGCCACCTGGTCCACTACCGCGAGCTGGCCCGCACCACCGAACCCCTGCTCCGCGGCCACGGCCAGCGCGCGGCCGCCGACCGGATCGCCACCGAGTACGAGAACCTCCGGAGCGCCCTGCGCCGGGCCGTCGCCGTCCGCGACGTCGGCGAAGTACTGTGCCTGGTCCACTCGCTGGGCTGGTACTGGCACATGCAGGACCTGCGCACCGAGGCACGGCACTGGACCGACGCGGCCGCCGCGCTCGGCCCCGACCCCTTCGTGCCGCCCTGCACCGTCGCCGAGCCCGTCCACGAGCGGCTCGTCGACACGCCCCCGCCCTACACCGGCGAACTGCTCGCCGAGGGCTGGCGCGCCCTGTATCTCGTCCGTCTGACCTCCCGCGACCACAACAGCGAGAACTGGGACACCCCTGAGGTCCGGGCCATCGTCGACGGCGTGCTCGCCACCTACCGCCCCGGGCTCCCGCAGACCTGCCGGCCCCCGGCCGCCCTCTGGATCTACGCCGTGATGATCGCGGGTGATCCGGAGCTGCTCAAGGTCGTCGTGGACAAGACCGTCGAGACCGCCCGCGCGCTCGGCTACCGCTGGGAACTCGCCTCCGCCCTCCAGCTCCGCGCCAACGTCCTCGCCAATCGCAGCGACTGGGCCGGCGAGGCCTCCCGCGACGCGGACGAGAGCCTCGCCCTCTTCCAGGAACTCGGCGACGCCTGGGGATGCGCCGAGGCGCTGGCCGCGCGCGCGGAGTCCCGCGAGAAGCGCGGTGCGTTCGGCCCGGCCGCCGAGGACTACCGGGCGGCCATCGCGTACGCCGAACGCCTCGGCGCCAAGGCACAGGTGACGGTCCTGCGGGTGCGGATGGCCGGCACCCTCACGGAGAGCGATCGGCTCGTCGAGGCCGAGGAGATCCTGACCGACGTCCTCTCCACCATGGAGAAGTTCACCAACGAGGCCATGCCCGCGGCCCGGATGTTCCTCGCGAACGTGCTCGGCACCACCGGCCGGATCCCGGAGGCCCGTGCCCAGATCCAGCTGCTGCGCGAGGAGTTCGCCACGGGTGCCTTCGCCGTCTTCGAGGTGTTCCTGTTCGCCACGACGGCCTGGCTGGACAACCTGGAGGGACGGTACGAAGACGCGCTGGCGACGGTGCGCCAGGCCGCGGGTACCGCCCGCCATCCCCTCGCGCTCATGATGGCGCCGTACCTGCCCGCGACGTTCCTGGTGACGGCCGCGGTCGCCCTCGCCGCGCCCGGTGGCCCGTGGCGGCCGCAGGACGCCGCACGGCTCGTCGGCGCCTACCGCGCCCTGGTGCCGCCCGGCCACGTGACGGGCAGCGCCGAACGCGAGGACGCCGAGCGGGCCGAGCGGCTCGCCCGGGAGGCCCTGGGCGACGCCGCGTACGAGGCGGCGTACGCCGAAGGCGGCGGCCTCACCCTGGAGGAGGCCACCGCCCTCGTCTGACCAGCGGGTCCGGGGGTCAGGTCTTCTTGCGGAATTTGGCCACGGCGAGCGGGGCCGTGACGACCGTGATCGCCACCGTCCAGCCGAGCGTCATCCACACCGAGTGCGCGACGGGTCCCGTGCCGTTGATCAGGTGGCGGGAAGCGTCGGCCAGCGTGGAGAGGGGGTTGTAGTCCGTGAACGCCTGCAGCCAGCCCGGCATCGAGGACGGGGAAGCGAAGATCGAACTGCCGAACTGGAGCGGCATGATGACGATCATGGCCATTCCCTGGACCGCCTGCGGGGTCTTCAGGCTGAGACCCAGCAGGATGAAGATCCACATCAGCGAGGCGCCGAACAGCGTGGAGAGCGCGATGGCGGCGAACAGGTCGAGCACGGATCCCTCGACCGACAGGCCGAGCAGGAATCCCATGCCCAGCAGGATGCTCGTGGCGACGAGCATCCGGCCGACCTCCACGATGATCTTCGCGATGAGCACGGAGGAACGTGCGATGGGCATGGACCGGAATCGGTCCATGACGCCCTTCTTGAAGTCGTCGTTCACACCGGTGCCGACGGCCATCGCGATGTTCAGGCCCATCATGGCCATCAGGCCGGGGATCAGGTAGTTGACGTAGACGTGCTGGTTGTCCTTGCCCGCCACGGCGCCGCCGAAGACGAACACGAACAGCAGGGTGAGGATGACGGGCATGAACAGGACGTCGAACATCGACTCCGGGTCCTGCTTGATCTGGAGCAGATTGCGCCGGGCCAGGGCGCCGATGTGGCGCAGGTTGCCCCGCAGCCCGATCCGGCCCTCGGCCGTCGGCACGGGACCGGCGGCCGGGGAGGCCGCCGGGGTGGTGGGCTTCGTCGTGGTTACGGTGCTCATGCCGCGACCTCCTCGGTCTGCTCGGTGGAAACGGAGTCCTGGACGGTGGGCTTCTGGCCGGTGATGGACAGGAACACCTCGTCGAGGCTGGGCAGGTACGTGCCGATGTCGGAGATGGCGTACCCGCGGGCGGCCAGCAGACCGACCACGGCGGTCAGTTGCTCGTCCGCCAGGATCGGCACCAGCAGCGTTCCCTCGTCCGGGACGGCCTGGGAACCGGCGACGCCGTCCAGCCCGGTCTCCGCGAGGGCGCGGGCCATGCCCGGCAGGTCGGCCGGATCGGACGGCCGGATCCGCAGGGTGCGGCCGCCGACCCGCGCCTTCAGCTCGTCGACCTTGCCGTTGGCGATGACCCTGCCGCGGTCGATGACCGTCAGCTCGTCGGCGAGCTGCTCGGCCTCCTCCATGTACTGGGTGGTGAGCAGGACCGTGGCTCCCTCGGCGACCATCCGCTGCACCTCGTCCCACACCTCGTTGCGGGTACGGGGGTCCAGACCGGTGGTCGGCTCGTCCAGGTAGAGCACGGCCGGGCGGCCGATCATCGAGGCGGCCAGGTCCAGGCGGCGGCGCATGCCGCCGGAGTAGTTCATCACGGCCTTCTTCGCGGCCTCTGTCAGCGAGAACCGCTCCAGCAGCTCGTCGGCGCGGGTCCGGGCGTCCTTGCGGGAGAGGTCGAGCAGCCGCCCGATCATGTAGAGGTTCTCCCAGCCGGAGAGCTTCTCGTCGACCGAGGCGTACTGGCCGGTCAGGCCGATGGAGCGGCGCAACTGCCGGGGCTGGCGGACCACGTCGTAACCCGCGACCCGGGCGGTGCCGGCGTCCGGGACGATCAGGGTGGAAAGGCAGCGCACCAGGGTGGTCTTGCCCGCCCCGTTGGGGCCGAGGACACCGAGGACGGTGCCTTCGCGTACATCCAGGTCGACCCCGTCCAGGGCCTTGGTCTCGCCGTAGTGCTTGACCAGTCCCCGGACTTCTACAGCGTGGGGATTCTTGTCGTTTCGCGTCATGCCGCCCATGGGACCAGC
>NZ_JBSGZP010000186.1:0-11456 GCF_053611065.1 Streptomyces sp. NPDC054840 | reverse complement strand
ACATCGCACGGCGGAGGGGCGCCTCCGTACCGGACGTACTCGGGCGCGCCCGACAACGCGGCGAGGTGCGGCGCCAGGCGCCGCGGGGCAGGCGGGACTTCGTGGACACGGCCTAGGATCCGGCGGCGGCCACCTCTTCGGCCAGGATCGACACGGCGCGTCCGATGTCCTCCTCGCGATGTTCGCTGGTGACGAAGAACCGCAGTCGCGACAGCCCCTCCTCCACGGCGGGGTGGAAGATCGGGTCCGCGACGACGCCGCGGGCGAACAGCCCGTCCGCGACGCGCAGGGTCCTCGCCGAGTCGCCGAGGATGCAGGGCACGATGGGTGTGCCGGCGCTGGAGCCCGTCGCCAGTCCGGCCGCGGCGGCGAGCCCGAGGAAGAGTTCGGAGTTCCGCCTGAGCGTGCGTACCCGCTGCGGCTGCGCGATGAGCAGCTCGGTGGCGGCCAGCGCCGCGGCCGCGTTGGCCGGCGTCAGGCCGACGCTGTAGACGAAGCCGGGGAGCGTGTGACGCAGCCAGCGCACCATCCGGGCCGATCCGCCGAGGTAGCCGCCGCAGCTGGCGAAGGCCTTGGAGAGGGTGCCCATCCACAGGTCCACGTCGGACCGGTCGACGCCGTAGAACTCGCCCACTCCGCGGCCGCGTTCGCCGACGGTGCCGATGCTGTGGGCCTCGTCGATCATGAGCAGTGCGCCGTAACGCTTCTTCAGCTCGATGACGGCGGGCAGGTCGACCAGGTCGCCGTCCATGCTGTAGGCACCCTCGACGGCGATCAGTACCCGCCGGAACCGGGACCGGTTGAGCCGGAGCATATGTTCCAGCTGCCCCATGTCGTTGTGGGCGAAGGGGCGTCGCGCCGCGCCGGACAGGGCGCACCCCTGGAGGATGCTGTCGTGGGCGAGCGCGTCGTGCAGCACGAGGTCCTCGGGGCCGACGAGGTGCCCTATCGCGGTGACGTTGGTGGCGTGCCCGCTGACCAGTGCCAGGCAGTCGCCGACGCCGAGGAAGTCCGTCAGTGCCCGCTCCAGCCGTACGGTCAGCTCCCGTTCGCCGGAGAGGACTCGGCTCGCGGATACCGAGGTGCCGTACCGGTCCACCGCCCGGTGCACGGCTTCGTCGACGGCCGGATGTCCCGAGAGCCCGAGGTAGTTGTAGCTGCCGAAGGACAGCAGGGTGCGGCCCGCGATGACGGTCGTGTCACGGATGGTGCCCTCATGGACCCGGAAGTACGGGTTGTCCGCACCGCTGTCGGTGATCCGGCCGAGGCGCTGCTCGAACTCACCGACTTCCGGGAACTCCTCGATGACGGCCGTCCCGGCATTCCATGTGGTGCGCTCCTGCCGGCGGACCGGTCCGGCGGGCGCCGGCGCGTGGTCCGGGCCGGTGTCCGGGTCTGCGTCCGGGCCGGTGTCCGGACCGACGAGTTCGATCAGCCGGCCGACGGTGAGTTCGGGCGAGAACAGCTCCTCGGGCCGGAAGCCCGGAATCCGCTTGGCGATGTTGACTTCGAGCTCCTGCAACATCAGGGAGTCGAATCCGAGATCGGCCACCAGGGTGAGATGTCCGCTCAGCTCGGAGAGCGGGAAGACCCCGGTCCGCGAGACCTCTTCGAACACGATGGCCGCGGCGGATGCCGCGGTCCTGGCGGTCGTGGTGCGCGCGCCGTCGGGGCGCGGGACGGCGAGCGCCGGGGGTATCGGCTCGGCGGGATCCGGGACCTCGCGCGCCGAGTCGTCCACGACCCAGTGGCGGCGCGGGGACAGCGGGCTCGGCGGCAGGGTGCACGGGGGTGTCCGCACCGTCACGGGCGGCCGGGACGCCGGGGCGACCTCGGTGTACTCCGCGAGCCCTTCCGTACGTCCGGCGGCGATCGCGGCGGCGGCCGCCGTCAGCTTGACGGTGGCATCGGTGGCGTCCTGCGCCACCACGGTGAGGTGGTGCGTGAGGGGGGTGCGCCGGGCGAGGGTGTCCGCCACGGCGGCCGGCGACGGCCGGTCCTCGGCGATGGTGTCCGCGAGTTCCCGGGCGTAGCGGGCCAGTCCCTCCCGGTCACGGGCGCTGAGGGCCAGTACGTGCGGTCCGCGGTCCTTCGCTGCGGACGCCGCCGGGCCCGCCGGGGCCCTGGTGCACTCCTCCACCACCAGATGGACGCCCGTACCGCCGAAGCCGAAGGCGCTCACCCCCGCCCGGCGCGGCCCGGCGTGGTCCGGCCACGGTGTCGGCGTCGTCGCCACGGTCAGCCGAGCGGCGTCGAGCCCGGAGCGATCGGCCAGGTCGCACTCCGGCTGCGGGGGTATCACGCCCCGCTGCACCGCCAGGACCGACTTGATGAGCCCGGCGATCCCCGCGGAGTTCAGCGAGTGACCGACCACCGCCTTCACCGCACCGAGGTAGGCGGGTTCGGGGCGCTCTCCGCGCAGTTCGCGCAGGACACCGAGCTCGACGGGGTCCCCGACCGTGGTCCCGGTGCCGTGCGCCTCCAGGTAGCCCACCGCGCCCGGGGCGAGTCCCGCGTCGCGGTAGGCCCGGCGCAGGGTGCGGAGCTGGCCGGCCGCCTGGGGGTGCATCCCGCCCTGAACGGTCCCGTCGTTGGCCGTTCCCACGCCGCGGATCACCGCGTAGACCCGGTCGCCCGCCGCCAGGGCATCGGTCAGGGGCCGCAGCACCAGGATCCCCGCGCCCTCGCCCAGGACGAAGCCGTCGGCCTTCGCGCCGAAGGGCAGGCAGCGGCCGCTGCGCGAGATGGCGCCGATCCGGCACAGCCCGACCAGCAGGTCGGGGGTGAGTATCAGTTGCGCGCCGCCCGCGAGGGCGATGCGGGAGCGGCCGGCACGCAGGGCGTGCACGGCATTGGCCACGGCCATGAGTCCGCCCGAACAGGCCGAGTCCAGGGCGTAGCTCTCGCCATGCAGGTCGAAGACCGAACTGATGGTGTTGGGTCCCATGTTGAGCAGGAGCCCGGCCACGGAGGTGCCGTTGAGCCCGTCGACGGCCCGGACCGTCTCCTGCAGGCGCGGGTGGGTGAGCCGCGCCCCGAACTCGCCACCGGCCAGTTGACGCATCCGGATCTGCAGGGTGCTGAGTTCGCGGTAGCCGCCCTCGGTGAGCGCGGTGATCACCGAGGTCTCCTCGCGGTCGAAGCCGTCGGCCTCCCACCCCGCGTCCTGGATCGCCTCGCGGGCGAGGTCGATCAGCAGCCGGGCCTGCGGGTCCATCGCCCGGGCCCGCCGAGGCGGGATGCCGTAGTGGGCCGCGTCGAAATGGCCCACGTCCGGCAACAGCGCCATGGTGTCCGTGTACGCCGACGAGGCGTCACGGAAGTTGTCGCTCAGGAAGGGCGCGGTGCGCCATCGCGAGTCCGGGATCGTTCCGAACTGGTGCTGCGGGGCCGTCAGCAGCCGCCAGAACTGATTCACATTGCGCGCTCCCGGGAACCGGCACGCCATCCCCACGACGGCGATGTCCTCCCGCCGCGGCCTGCGGTCCTCCATGTGGTCCATCCCTGTCCTGTCACCCGTGTCGGTCGCTGGTCGCGAGTCGCTCGCGCCACCATTCGACGGTTGCCTTGACCTGCTCGTCGACGGGGGTGGACCGTACCGCGAACGCCGCCTCGTAGGCGCTCGAATTTACGACGAACGGACGATCGAACTGATAGCGGATCTCCTTCAGTTCGCGGATCAGCGGGGAGAAGAGCGATGCCACGCCGACCACCGTGGACGGAAGCCCGCGCACCGCGACCGGTCCTGTTCCCGCCTGTGCGCAGAGCCGCCCGGCCATCTCCCGTACGGACAGCGCCGGCTGGGTCGGGACATGCCAGGCGCGCCCCCAGGCGCGCTCCTGGTCGGCGACCTCGACCAGGGTCCGGGCCACATCGGGGAGGTAGGTCCAGCTGTGCGGGGCGTCCGGGTCCCCCAGCGTGGTGACCGGCTTGCCGCGCAGCAGCGACGGCACGACCCGTGCGGCCAGGTGGCCGCCGTCGGTGACGCCAGGTCCGAAGAAGTCCGAGGCGCGCACCTCGACGGCCCTGATACGGCCCTGCTCGTGCCGTTTGCGCGCCTGCTCCCAGACCGCGGCGCGGACCCGTCCCTTGGTGCCGGTGGCGGCGAGCGGCAGTTCCTCGGTCATCGGGCCGTCCACCGGGCCGTAGCCGTAGAGGTTTCCCAGCATGACCAGTACGGCCCCGGTCGCCTCGGCCGCGGCACAGAGCGACGAGGCCAGCGGCGGCCAGTCGCGGGCCCAGTGATGGTAGGGCGGTGCGGCGCAGCTGTGGATCGCCGCCGCGCCCCGCGCGACGTCCGTCAGCGCCTCGGCGTCCGTCGCGTCCAGCGCGACGTGTTCGATCCCGGGTTCCGGGCTTCGGCCCGATCTGGTGACGACCCGTACGATACGGCCCTGTTCGGCGAGGAGCCGAGCGGTGGCAGCGCCGGCGGGTCCAAAACCTATGACGACATGAAAGCTCACGTGCGCACACTAGCGCGGGCGACCGGCGCTCCCTTCCCCGGTGAACGTCTCCCGGCCAGCGCGGGGGCACGGAGCGCCGGACACTGGGGTGATGAGCGGCAAACCCACCGACGTCCAGGCCGGCGCCCCCGCCAATGGGCCTCCCGTCTCCCGCGATGAGTTCGACGCGCTGTTCGCGGCGGTCCGTACGTGGGGCCGCTGGGCGGCGGCCGACCGCGGGGCCTGGAACCGGGTGACGGCGGAGCAGGCGCGCAGGGCCGCCCTCGCGGTCCGGGACGGGACGGTCGTCCCGATGGCACGCCCCTGGGACACCCGCCCCGGCCCGGACAACGCGAAGCCCGCTCTGCACCACATGTCCGATCTCGGCGACGTGCAGGCTCCGGAACCGTCCGTCTACAAGGACTTCCTCGGCGCGGACTATCACGGCAAGGGGGTGACGCATCTCGACGCGCTGTCACACGTCGCCTACCGGGGGCGACTGTATGACGGGCGCGTGGCGCGTGAGTCCGTCGACGCGGCGGGGGCGCGCTTCGGTGCGGTGTCGGCGCTCGGCCCCCTGGTCACGCGGGGCGTCCTGGTCGACCTGCCCGCCGCCCTCGGGGTCGAATGGCTCGAACCGGGTCGTGCGGTGCACGCGCGGGACCTCCTCGCCGCGGAGGAGGCGCTCGGTGTGACCGTCGGGCACGGCGACGCGGTGCTGCTGCGCTCCGGGGCCTTGCGCCGGCGCCGGGCACTCGGCCCCTGGAATCCCGACGCGGCGAGTGCGGGCTGGCACGTGCACGCCGTACCGCTGCTGGCCGAGCGCGCCGTCGTACTGCTGGGCGGCGACGGGGACAGCGACGTGCGGCCTTCGCCGGTCGAGGGCCTGCACTCCCCCGTCCACGCGCTGGCCGTGACGGCGATGGGGGTGCCGCTGCTGGACAACCTCGATCTCGAACCGCTCTCGGCCGCGTGCGCCGCAGCGGGCCGTTACGCGTTCCTGCTCGTCGTGGCACCGCTGAACGTCCCCGGCGGGACGGGTTCGCCCGTCAATCCGGTCGCGGTCCTGTGACGGCCGCGGCCGCTGATCACTTCGCTCCCGGACCTCATTGATCCTCATTGCCGAAATGTGAGGAATATACTCAAATCTGGTGATCGAGGGTCGCTGGTGAGGGGAAGTGGTGCACATGGGGGTCGTCGGAGACCGCATCGGCCCCGTGCGCTTCCGTGACCGATTCCTGCAGGGCGAGTCGGTCGAGGGGAGCGTGAGAAGTCCGATCCTGAGTTCGTGGCAGCGCAGCCGCCTGCTGGGGCTGTCGCCGGACCAGTCCGAGCTCCCCTTCGAGCAGGACTTCGAGGTGGACGGTCCGCTGCTCCGGGCCGCCGAGCCCGTGCTCGACCGCCTCCAGGCCATTTTCGCGGGCAGCCAGACGAACATCTGCCTCGCCGACGGTCGCGGCATGGTGCTCGCACGCCGCTTCGGTGAGAAGTCCATGGTCAGGCATCTCGCCCCGATCCAGATCCTCCCGGGGTTCGTCTTCGCCGAGCAGGTCGCCGGGACGAACGGCATCGGCCTCACCCTCGCGGAGAGGCGACTCTGCCAGGTCTACGGGGCCGAGCACTTCGCCGAGCGGTCCCAGGCGAGCGCCTGCACCGCGATCCCCCTGCGCGACCAGCTCAGCGGGCACATCCAGGGCGTCCTGTGCCTCGGCTATCCCTACACCGAGGCGGACCCGGCGCTGATCCCCGTGGTACGCAAGGCGGCCGAAGCCATCGAGCGACGGCTGATGGACCAGAGTTCTGCGCGCGAGCACGGTCTGCTGCAGGCCTATCTCGATGCCGCGCACCTGGCCCGGAGCAGCGAGCACGGCTTCGACGGGCACCCGGTCGCGATGGCCGACTTCCTCCAGAGCGAGCTGGAGCAGAGCGACCAGGCGACCCTCAAGGAGAAGGCGACGGAGCTGATGTCCGAGGACCGGCGGGCCGCCGTCGAGGTGTCCCTGTCCCGCGGCCGGTGGGTCACCCTCGTCAGCCGCCCCGTGACGAGCACCTCCGGGGTGGAGGGCGTCGTCGTCGAGGCACTGCTCCCCGAGGACACCGAACGGCATGCCCCAGCGCCCGCTCACCCGCACGCCCCCGCCGCCGCGCCGCCCGCGTTCGGACCCCGCGTCGCCCCCGGCCCGGATCCGGTGACGGTCCGCGCCCGCGGCGCACCGCCCGCCGAGGACCGTGCCCGGAGCGGCCGGGTAAGGGGGCTGGTGCTGGTGGGCGAGCCCGAAGTGGGCAAGTACGCCGTCGCGGCGCGCCGTCGCCTGGAGTTGCTGGCGGAGGCCAGCAACCGCATCGGCACCACACTGGACGTGAGCCGCACCGCGTGGGAGCTCGCCGAGACGGCCGTCCCGAGGTTGGCCGATTTCGTCACCATCGACCTGCCCGCGGGCGTACTGCTCGGGGAGGAATCCCCCCACCCCACCACCGAGATGCACCGCACGGTGGTCCACGGCATCCGCGAGGACTGCCCCTTCTACCCGGTCGGCGCTCAGGTCAGCCTGCGGCCCACCACGCCCCACATGCGCTGCATCGCCACCGGGCAGCCGGTGCTCGAACCAGACCTGAAAGCGGCCTTCGGCTGGATCGCGCAGGATCCCCAGCACGCCGAGCTGCTCCTCGCGCACAACATCCACTCCCTCATCACGGTCCCCCTGCTCGCGCGTGGCGCCATCCTCGGCGTCGCGAGCTTCTACCGCTCGCAGGACCCGTCCCCGTACGGGGACGACGACCGCTCGCTGGCCCAGGAACTCGCCGCCCGCGCCTCCCTCTGCATCGACAACGCCCGCCGCTACACCCGCGAACACACCCTCGCCCTGTCCCTGCAGCGCAGCCTGCTCCCTCGCGGGCTCCCCGAGCAGGGCGCCGTCGAGGTCGCCCACCGCTACCTGCCCGCCGAGTCGGGAGTGGGCGGCGACTGGTTCGACGTCATCCCCCTGTCCGGGGCCCGGGTCGCCCTGCTCGTCGGCGATGTCGTCGGCCAAGGACTGCACGCCGCCGCCACCATGGGCCGGCTGCGCACCGCCGCCCGCAACTTCGCCGAGCTGGAGCTGGCCCCCGACGAGCTCCTGACCCACCTCGACAACCTGATGGTGCGCCTCGACCGGGAGGAGGGCGGGGACGGTCCCGGTTCCGGCAGCACCGGCATCGTCGGCGCCACCTGCCTGTACGCCATCTACGACCCCACCTCCCAGCAGTGCACGATGGCCCGCGCCGGCCACCCGCCGCCCGCGCTGGTCCAGCCCGACGGTGCCGTGTCCCTGCTGGACCTGCCCGCAGGTCCGCCGCTCGGCCTCGGCGGCCTGCCCTTCGAGTCGGTCGAGATCCGGCTCCCCGAGCACAGCCAGCTCGTCCTCTACACCGACGGGCTCATCGAGGACCGCCACCGCGACGTCGACGTGGCCCTCGACGCCCTGAACCGGGCGCTGGCCCACCCGGACCGGGCACCCGAGGAAACCTGCCAGGCCGTACTCGACGCCGTGGCACCCGACCACCCCGGCGACGACATCGCGCTCCTCGTCGCCCGCACCAACGCCGTGCCCGCGGACCGGATCGCCACCTGGGAGCTCGACGCCGATCCGGCCCTCGTCTCCGAGGTCCGCGCCGCTTCCGTCAGCCAGCTGACCCGGTGGGGGCTGGAGGAGACCGCCTTCGCCACGGAACTGCTGCTCAGCGAGCTGGTCACGAACGCCGTCCGGTACGGGACCGCGCCCATCCGGGTACGCCTGATCCACGACCGCAACCTGATCTGCGAGGTGCACGACGCCAGCAGCAGCGCCCCCCGCATGCGCCGGTCGGCGACCACCGACGAGGGCGGCCGCGGCCTGTTCCTCGTGGCGCAGCTCGCCCAGTCCTGGGGCACCCGCTACACCACCGACGGCAAGGTCATCTGGGCCGAGTGCAGCCTGGCCGCGGTCTGACCCCCGAATCTCCTACCGTTCGGCCATCAGGGTCGGGTCGCGCGGCGATATGCCGGGAATGACCCGCAGTATCCCCGTAGAGTGCCCCGTACCGTCGGGAAGAACTCGGAGGCCGACCCCCGGAGAAGTCTGTGCATGACGCTTCCGACACCTGGGCGAGCCCACCCTCGCACTCCGGTGCCGCACCGCTCGTCCGCGTGCGCGGCCTGAGCAAGCGGTTCGGCGGCACGCTCGCGCTGGACACGGTCGACCTCGACCTCCACCGCGGCAGCGTCCTCGCCCTGCTCGGCCCCAACGGAGCGGGGAAGTCCACCCTCATCAAGGTGCTCGCCGGGGTCCACCGGGCCGACACGGGTGAGGTGACGGTGGCCGGCCATCCCGTCGGCAGCCACGCCGCGACCCGAAACATGTCCTTCATCCACCAGGACCTCGGTCTCGTGCCGTGGATGACGGTGGCCGAGAACATCGCCCTGGGCACCGGCTACCCCCGGCGCCGCGGACTGATCTCCTGGCGGCGGACCCGGGAGCGCTGCGACGAGGCCCTGCGGATCGTCGCCGGGCACCTGGACGCCGGCGCCCCGGTCGCCCGCCTCGGCCCCGCCGAGCGCTCGCTCGTCGCCATCGCCCGCGCCCTCGCCACCCGGGCCGAACTCATCGTCCTCGACGAACCGACCGCCACCCTTCCGGCCGCCGACTGCGCACGGCTCTTCGACGTGCTCCACACCCTGCGCGACCGTGGGCACGGAATCCTCTACGTCAGCCACCGGCTCGACGAGGTCTACCAGGTCGCCGACACCTTCGCCGTCCTGCGGGACGGCCGGCTGGTCGACCGGGGCCCGCTCGCCGGTCACAGCCCGGACCGGCTGGTGCACGCGATCGTGGGCCACGCACCGGCCCGACGGACGCGGGGCACGCCCCCAGCCGCCGCCGGGGCACCCCTGCTGACCCTCGACCGGGTACGGACCGCGGCCTCCGGAGAGGTCAGCCTGGACCTGCGCGCCGGTGAGATCCTCGGCATGGTGGGCCTGACCGGCGCCGGCCACGTGGAGCTGGGCCGCGCCCTCGTCGGCGCCCGGCCCATCCTCGCCGGGCGGGTGCTGCTCACCGGCCTGCCGTACCACCCGCGTACGGTCCACTCCGCCCTCGACTCGGGCGTCGGCTTCGTGGCGGCCAACCGTCAGGAGGAGGGGTGCGCCGCCGACCTGACCGTACGGGAGAACTTCCTGGCGAACCCGCGCGCGGCCGGTGCTCCGGCGCACTGGATCAGCCCCCGGCGCGAGCGCGCCGAGGCCGCCGCCCTCATCGACCGGTTCTCGGTGCACCCCCGCGACAGCGAGGTGCCGATCGCCACCCTGTCCGGCGGCAACCAGCAGAAGGTCGTGGTCGGCCGGTGGCTCCGGGGGCACCTGCACCTGCTCGTCCTGGAGGAGCCGACCGCCGGGGTGGACGTCGGGGCCAAGGCCACCCTCCACCGGCTGCTCGACGACGCCTTGGCCTCGGGCCTGGCGGTGCTGCTCATCTCCACCGATTTCGAAGAGGTCGCGGACGTGTGCCATCGCGCCCTGGTGTTCGTCCGCGGGAGGGTGAGCACCGAGCTGAGCGGTGCGGCGCTCACGGTCGCCGAACTCACCCGGACCGCCTCGGCCATGCCCGCGATCACCGGACCCACGACGGACCGGTGACCATGTCCCCTTCGCCCTCTTCCTCGTCCTCTCCCTCGTCCTCATCCTCTCCCTCGTCCTCTTCCTCGTCCTCGTCGCCCGCAGGTCCGCCCTCGCCCTCACCTGCGCCGCGATCCCTGCTGGCCCACCTGCGGGGGCACCACATCGGCACCTACGGCCTGCTGTTCCTCGCCGTCCTGCTCTTCCTGGTCTTCTCCCTCGTCCTGCCGGACACCTTCCCCACCCGGGACAACGTCTCCTCGATCCTGTCCAACCAGTCGATCCCGGCCATCCTGGCCCTCGGCGCGACCCTCCCCATCGCCACCGGCAAGTTCGACCTGTCCATGGGCTACGGCCTCGGCCTGGCCCATGTGATGGTGATACAGCTCATCGTCCATACGGGCTGGCCCTGGCCGCTCGCCTGCGTCACCGTGGTTCTCGGCGGGGCACTGGTCGGCGTCCTCAACGGCGTCGTCGTCGAGTACGTGCGGATCGACTCCTTCATCGCCACGCTCGGCACCGGGAGCATGATGTACGCCGTCACCGGCTGGATCACCGACGGCTCCCGGATCGTCCCCGGCCCGGACGGCCTGCCCGCCGCCTTCACCGGCCTCTACGACTCCCGCTTCCTCGGACTGCCGCTGCCCGCCTTCTACGTCCTCGCCCTCACGGCCGCGCTCTGGCTCGTCCTGGAACGGCTGCCGCTCGGCCGGTACATGTACGTCATCGGCTCCAGCCGGCGCACCGCCGACATCATCGGCATCCCCGGCCACCGGTACTCCGTCTACGCCTTCGCCGGATCCGGCCTGGTCACCGGCCTCGCCGGGGTCCTCCTCGCCGCCCAGCAGCAGACCGGGAACCCGAGCGTCGGGCTGGACTACCTGCTGCCGGCCTTCGTCGGCGCCCTGCTCGGGTCCACGACGATCAGACCCGGCCGCGTCAACGCCCTCGGCACGGTCGTGGCCGTCGCCGTCCTCGCCATCGGCCTCGCCGGCATCGGCCAGCTCGGCGCGGACTTCTGGGCCACCCCGCTGTTCAACGGCGCCACCCTCCTCATCGCCGTCGGCCTGGCCGGCTACTCCGCCCGCCGCCGGCTGCGCACCCCCTAGAAAAGTTCGTACGCGCACCGCGTCAGGAGCACCGTGTACCCGAAGGACTCGCATCCCCGCCCGCACCGCAGGACCCCGCTCCCCGCCGCGGCCCTGCTGACGGCGGCCGCCGCCCTCCTCGCCGGCTGTGGGAGCGGCGGCCCCTCCACCGGCGCCGCACCGCCGAGGCCCGGGTGCCCCGCCGCCCTCGCCCGCGCCGGGGCCGCCGTCGCGCGGGCCGAGAACGCCGACACCGCCTGGCACGGGCCCACCACCGGCCCCGCGGCGGTCCCCGGC